>JANYBX010000545.1 GCA_025360615.1 Opitutia bacterium | reverse complement strand
CCACCGACAACACCGTCACCGCCGCCACCCTCGCCGATGGCGCCCCCGACCCCGCCGCGATCAGGGAACAGCTCAAGCGCGTCTTCGACCCCGAAATCCCCGTCAACATCGTGGACCTCGGCCTCGTTTACTCCATGGACGTCGAGCAAAAGACCGAGACCACGCCTTCCACTTATCAGGTCAACGTCGCCATGACGCTCACCGCTCCCGGCTGCGGCATGGGCCCCGCCATCGCCGAGGATGCCAAAACCAAAATCCTTCTCGTCCCCGGCGTCAGCGCCGCCGACGTCCGCATCACCTGGGAACCGTCTTGGAATCAGTCGATGATCTCCGAGGAAGGGAAAATGAAGCTGGGGTTGATCTGACGCGGGGCACCACCGCCAACCCCACGTGTCTGCGCTGATGCCCCGATGAAACGCGCAAATCTTTCCCGCTGGCTTGAAGGGTGGCGCTCTTTGGGTGCTACCAGCGACGGCGCTCCGGCGTATCGGCAACTCACGTCCGCCTACTCCGCCCCTCATCGCCGCTATCACAATCTCCGGCACATCGAGGAATGCCTGGAGGAGTTCGACTCCGCCCGCGTGCTTGCCCTCCAACCCCACGCCATTGAGGCCGCGATCTGGTTTCACGACGCCGTTTACGACCCCAGCTCCGCCACCAATGAGGAGGAAAGCGCCCGGCTTGCCGTGAACAGTCTGGCGCCGTCCGGCACCGCTCCCGTGTTGATTGAGCAGGTTCAGGAATTGGTTCTCGCCACCAAGGCCCACGAGGCTGAGCCGAACACCGACGCCGCCCTGCTCGTCGATCTCGACCTCGCCATTCTCGGCAAACCCCCGGGACGATTTGAGGAATACGAACGCGCCATCCGCGAGGAATACTTCTGGGTGGAACCGGAAATCTACGGGGTGAAACGCGCGGAGATTCTCACGCGCTTCATCTCCCGGCCGTTTCTCTACTCCACCGATTTTTTCCGCCTGAAATACGAAAACGCCGCCCGCCAAAATCTGAGCCGCTCGCTGCGGCAGCTCGAAAGCCTCTCGTCGTAGTCGGCGACGCCCGTTCGCTCCGACTGCCATATTCCCGGCTCAACCCAAAAGGGCGGCGGCAAGTTTACCCGCCTGTTGAGCGAAGCCCGCGTGAAGGGTTTTGAAATGGCTTTCATCATCGCCCCTCTCCGCGCCTCCGTGAACAACAGACTCCTCCACCCACTGTCGCCGTGACCAAAACCAAACTTCTCTTTGTTTGCTCGCGCAACCAATGGCGCAGCCCCACCGCGGAGGCGCTCTTTCGCGACCACCCGCGCTACGAAACGCGCAGTGCCGGCACTGAAAACGGCGCACGCATCAAAGTCACCGCCGGCCATCTTGGTTGGGCCGATCTGGTTTTCTGCATGGAACGCAAACACGCCGATCGTCTCCACGAACGTTTTCCAGACGCGCTCGCCGGAAAGCGAATCATCGTCCTCCGCATCCCCGATGACTACGAATTCATGGATGAAGCGCTCGTAACTCTTCTGCGCGAAACGTTGTCCGCCCACCTTGAGCTCTGACGCGGGGCTCCGCTCCACCCGCGCCGCGAAAACAAACTGGCCATCGCTCCCCGCTCCGCATGTTGTCCGGGGCAGCATGAATTTCCCTCTGCGCCTCCCCCGCGCTCTGCTCGGTCTCAGCTTTGCGCTCACCTCCCTCCATCCGCTCGTCGCCGCCGAGGAAAACCCCGCTCCCGCCAGCGACAACAGCGTAGAGAACTCCGTCGTGAAGATCTTTTCGACGATGCGCTTTCCCGATCTCGGCAAGCCGTGGACCAAGCAGGCCCCGCACGAGGTCACCGGCTCCGGCGTCGTCATCGACGGCAAACGCATTCTCACCAACGCCCATCTCGCGCTCTACGCCAGCCAGGTGCAGGTCCAAGCCAACCAGTCCGGCGACAAGCTCGCGGCCACCGTCGAGTTCGTCGCGCCCGGCATCGATCTCGCCGTGCTGAAACTCGACGACGAATCCTTCTTCGACACCCACAAGCCCCTCGCGCGCGCCGCGAAACTCCCCGCGGTGAAAGATGCCGTGCTCGTCTACGGTTTCCCCACCGGCGGCAGCAGCCTCTCGATCACCAAGGGCATCGTCTCCCGAGTCGAGTTCACGTCCTACAACTATCCCACTTCGGGACTGCGCGTGCAGATCGACGCGGCGATTAATCCCGGCAACAGCGGCGGCCCCGCGCTCGTCGCCGATCAGATGGTCGGCGTCGCCTTCTCCCGGCTCGGCGGTGGCGATAACATCGGCTACATCATCCCCGTCGAAGAAATCGAACTCTTCCTCCGCGACATCGCCGACGGCCGCTACGATGGCAAACCCGCGATGTTCGACGAACTCCAGACGCTCGAGAACCCCGCCCTCCGCGCTTTCCTCAAACTCGACAAGGCCGTCGAGGGCATGGTCGTCCACCAACCCTCCGGCCCCGTCGTCACCTACCCGCTCAAGGAGTGGGACATCATCACGAAAATCGGCGACACCCCCATCGACGTCCAGGGCATGATCAACGCCGGCGAGCACCTCCGCGTGCGCTTCGCCTACCTCATCCAGAAAATCGCCGCCGACGGCAAAGTCCCGCTCACCCTCATGCGCGCCGGCCATGAACTGAAGGTCGAGCTGCCGGTCGCGCCCACGCGGCCACAACTCATCACCGATCTGCAGGGCGCTTATCCGCCGTATTTCGTCTTTGGCCCGCTCGTGTTTTCCAACGCCACCGCCCAGCTCGTCGGGGGCTTCAGCAGCAACGGCAACCTCGTCAGCCTCCTCGGAGCCATCGCCAATCCGCTCGTGACGCGCCGCGGCGATCAACCCGCCTTCGATGGCGAGGAACTCGTCGTCGTCTCGTCGCCGCTTTTCCCCCACAAGCTCGCGAAAGGTTACTCCAACCCCGTCGCGCGCGTGGTGAAAACGCTCAACAACATCCCCGTGAAAAACCTCCGTCATCTCGTGGAGCTGCTGCGCGATTCGCGCGATGAATTTCTCACCTTCGCCTTCGATCAACGCGGCGGCGAGTCGCTGGTTTTCCCTCGGCAGGCGATGATCGCCGCGACCGAGGAAATCCTCACCGACAACGGCGTCCGCAGCCAAGCCTCGCCCGAGCTGCTCATGGTCTGGAACGCGAAGCCGCCGAAGTAGGATTAAGGTAGGGCGGGTTATCCCTAACCCGCCGGTTGAGCGCGGCATTTCCCGTGAGCCGAGTCGCAGCGGCGGATTAAGGATAATCCGCCCTACCGCTCCAAAAAAAACGCGCCCGCATTTTCGCGGACGCGTTCATCGGTCAACTTATCGCCGGAACCACCCGGCTTTACCCACGGCCATTATTGGCCGACCAAATAGGTTTCCATCAAGCCGATCCCGGTCGCGCCATTCTTGCCGCGCACGATCATCGTGTAGGCACCCGGTGGCACGGTGATCAGCGCGGCGGATTCCTTGTCGTTCAGCGGGGCGAGGCCGGTCGCGACAATCGCCGCCTGCTGCGTGGTTTTCCAATCGTCGTTCGAGGTGAGCAGCGTCTGGCCCGAGTAGATCTCGATCGTCGTGTCGCCCACCGCGCCAGCCACGCCGAAGTTGGTCAGTGACGGCCCGAGCGCGCGCACGAGCACTTGCACGGACGCCGCGCCGCGCACGACGAAGCCGCCGATGAGCGCACCATCGCCGGTGCCGATCATGCCGCGCGTCGCGAGATTCACGAGCGGCGACACCGCCACCTGCGCGTTGTGGACGAAGTTGTGCCCGTTGTGCGGCGTCGCCGAATAGGGGAAGACCTTGTTAAAGATCATGTCGTTGCTGTTCACGTTATCGATGCCGTCGGCCGAGCGGATCGTGAGCGGCAGCGAGCGCAGATCGCTGATCACCGCGGTCACGCCGATGTCGACCACGTCCTCGCCGATGCGGCGGCCGTTGGGCCAGCCGCCGGGCACGTAGAACTTGCTCGCGTCGGCGCCGAGCGCGCTGCCGGGCAGGCGAAACGGATGTCCAGCCAGGGGGCTCTCCAGCAGGTCGCCGCCGAAAATACTCAGGCGCGAGTAGCCCGCGTCGTCGGGAAGAATCGCGCTCGTCGCGCCGCCGCCCGGCAAGCGTGCCCGAGCGGTGGAGAGGTCGATCTTGATCACGTCGGGGATGAAGATCGCCGCGAGATCGGAGCGGCCGGTCGTCGGGGCAATGTCTGCCTTGAGCACGAGGGCGTTGATGAGCGCGCCGAGTTCGGGATTATCGGCATACGTCTTGAAGAGCGTCGCGTCGCTCGTGGGCTTCGTGCGGTTGTAGAGATCCTTGTCCTTGATCGCGATGAAGGCCTCGCAGAAGAGCGGGTTGCCCTGACGGCCGACTTGCACCCAGTTGCCGGTGGGGGTCGATCCGGCGGAGCCGACGCCGTCGGTGAGCACGGTGTTGGCGCGGCGGCTCGTGGTCGCATAGACACCGAGCGTCTGCTGGTCGCCGCCCGTGATGTCCGTGAGCGGAATATCGAGCGTGAGGAAGTGCACGTTAAAACCACCCTGACTGTCGAAGCGGTTGCTGGCCCCCGAGCGGAGCGCGAGCAGGTCGAAGATGGAGTTGATGTCGCCGTAGAACGCGTCGTCGCGCTGGCCGGCGAACGAGCGGTAGCCGTTGCTCAACGTGGCGATGGCGTTGCGCGTGTAATCGTCAAGTGCGGCCGGATCCGATACGCCGTCTTTCGCGACGTTCAGGCCATTGTCGCCCTTGTTGTATTTCGGCGTGGCCACGCCCTGATTGTTCGGGGGCACGGTGCCCGTGCCGAGGACCGTGCTCATGCCACCGGCAACTTTCGTCACCGTGTAGGTCTGCGTGAAGTTCTGCGCCGCATCGCCGTTGGCCGCGACGACGCCGGTGTAGGACTGGAGAATGGTGGCCTGGGTTTTGTAGGTATCGCTAAACTGAAACTGATAGGCGACGCGGTCCGCCCCCGTCGTGGGATCGGCCAGGAAAATCTGGTAGAGCACATTTGAGTCGAAATTATATTTATTCGGGCCCACGCCGGGCTCCTCATGCGGGTAAACCGCGAGCGCGACATCGAGGAATTTCACGCCGTTGCGCACGACGACGAAGGCATAGACATCGGTGGTGTTCGCCGCGTGATCGAGGGTGATGAGCGGGGCATCTTGATGACTGGAGGCGAGGGCCGGCAGGGTGCCGACCACGGGGAACGCGACGAGGGCGGCAAGCGCGCTGGCGGCGGATAGTTTTCTGAGTGTGTTCATGTTTTTTATGTTTTTATCGTTTCAGTGCTGTGGCACCGGAAAGGGAGCTTTCGCTGGATGCGGCGAGCCGGTGATCGAGGCGCGCGCGCTCGCTCGGGGTGAGCGTCGCCGCCATCGGCTGCGCCTCGGCAAAGGCTTTCGCCGCGGCCTCGCGATCGCCGCGCAGCAACGCGATTTCTCCCGCGTGCCAGAGCAGGCGGGCGTCGCGGGTGTGCTCGGCGCGGGCGAGCTCGAGTTCGGTTTGTGCGGAGGAAAGATCGCCGCTCATCGCCAATGCCCATGCGAGCGCGTCGTGGGTGATGACATCGGCGCGCGTCTCCAGCTCGGCACGGGAGAGGCGCACGGCCTCGGTCGCGGCCTCGCCCCGGGTCGCGAGAAAAAGTGCGAGCGTGCGCGGGTCGGCAGCTTCGCCGCGCGTGCGAATGACGAGTTCCACTTTCGCCGCCGCGGCGTCGTCACCGAAGGCGCGCAGTGCGTCGGCGAGCCACCATTGGTATTCCGGCAGCGGGTTTAGCTCTGCTGCACGTTGCAAGACCGCCGCCGCGTCGGAGTTTTTTCCCCACGCCAGCAACGCCCGGCCGCGCGCGAGCAATGCCGGGGGATAACTCGCCGCGGCCTTCAGCGCTCTCTCCGCCACGAGCAACGCGCGGTGAGTCTGGCCGCTTTGCAAATAATAGCCCGAGAGCCGGGCGAGCAGCCACGCGCGAGTTTCGAGATCGCGCGGGCTCGCCGCACCCTCAGCCGACTCCATCATCGCCGTCGCACCCGCGAGGTCGCCTTTTAGCCAGCGCAGGTGCGCGATGCGGCTGTAGGCTTCCACGCCCGGCTTGAGATTGACGAGCTGCTGGCAGGCTTGGATGGCGTCGCTCAGCCGCCCCTGCTCCATCAGCGCGTCGCTGAGCAGGGCAAAATCCATCGGTGCACCGCGCTCGTCCACGAGCTGACGCGCCACCACCTCGGCTTCGTGAAAGCGGTGCAGGTTGTGCAGCACGTGGCCGCGCAACAGTCGCGATTCAGCGTCCGCGCCGAACTTTGCGTCGCGGACATCGGCCGTCGTTTCGGCGAGTTTGTAGTAACCGGCGTCCAGTGTCCGTCGCGCCTTCGCGACGTAAGCCCACGCGAGACGGTCGTAACTTTCCGCCTTCGCGCCCGCGGCCCGGACATGTTCCTGCCATTGGCGGATGTCCGCGTCCTCGCGTTCGTCGCCACTTGCTGGCGCGAGCACCATCGCTCGGGCCATCTCGTTCGAAGGAGCGGCGAACGAAGACGCGCCGGTGAAAAAAGAAAGCGCGGCGGTCGCGAGAACGAGCGGGGGAAGTCGGAGCGGCATTTCCCCATAGTCCGCTCAACGGCCTCGCAGGGATGCGCGTGAACGGAAATACCCACCGAATAAAAACTTTCTGCATCCGCCCTTTTTGAGGCGGCGTAGGTTGGCCTCAAAATTTCCGCGTCACTGCAAAACGCAACGTCCTCGGCTCCGCCGGGTGGAAATGCGTGTCGTCCACGCCCGCCGCCGGTTCCCCGCGCAGGCGCGAGGGGTAGAAATAGGCGATGTCGTCGTTGCGACGATCGAGCAGGTTGAGCACGTCGAGCGCGAACTCCCACTCGCGGTTCCGCCAGCCGAGGCGCGCGTTGAAGGTCGTCGAGGCCGGCTCCTTCACCGAGTTGTCCTCGATGATCGGCTGCTCGCCAAAGTAGCGGAGGCGCAGGCTGCCGAAAATTCCCGCGCTTCTGCCCGCCACCACGCCAGCCGTCACGACCGTGGCAATGGAGTTCGCGATGCGGTCATCCGGCGCGGCATTGCGGTAGCGCGCGTGCGTGAACGACACATCCGCATCAAACGTGAGCCACGGCGTGGCCTTGTAGTAGTTCGCGAACTCCACGCCGTAGCGGCGCGAGGCCCCGCTCGCCTCGGTGCCGCCGGCGTCGCCGACAAAAACGAGTTCGGAATCGAGGTCGAGAAACCACACCGACACCGTGCTCACGAGGCCCGGCAACGCCGACGTGCGCACGCCTGCTTCGAGCCCGCGTGACCGCACGAGAGGACTGACCCGCTCGACCGGCGTCACTCCGTCGGTGGGATCGACGCGGATCGTGGCGCCGCGCGCGTCGTTGCTGTGGAAGCCGAGTCCGCCGTTGAAATAAATTTCCGTCTTCGCCCATGGCCCGAGCACCACGCCGAGCTTCGGGCTGGCGATGGCGGCCGCCCGCTGCCCGGAGTTCAGCGCGGTGTCGCTGTCCACTTTGAAGCGATAAAAATCCCCGCGCAGCCCGAGCTCCGTGCGGACAACGTCGCTCCAACGCGTCGTGCTCTTCACAAACATGCCGGCGCTGGCCTCGTTCACCACGTCGTCGCGCACGGTGCCGATTCGCCGGCGCTCGGCCGTGTGATGCAGGCCGAGTTCGCCGATCGCATCGTCGCGCACTTGCAGGCCAAACACGGTCTCGGAGGGATGCCCGGCCGTGTCCTCCTTGAAGGCGTGCTCCAAGCTCGCGCCGAAAACGCCGCGGCGGTCGCGCTAGTTGAACTGGTCGCCGTTCACCGGATCATCGAGGAAGAAACTGAAATTCGAGAACAGGTTCAGTCGGTAATAAATCGCATAGGCGTTGAAACGCGTCGTGCTGTCGGCGTCTTTCGCGGTCCAGTCGAACGACAGGCTCGCGCGTTCCGTCTCGCCGCCGTCCGTCGAATCGAGGTTGCCAAACCGATCGATCAACCCGCGCTCCACGGCGCGCCGCGGCACTTGGTCGGTCGAGCGCCACTCGGCGCGATAGCCCAGCGCCGTGAGTGAAAAATCCTGGCCGCCGACAGTCCACGCGTGGCGCGCGAAGCCGCTGAAACGGCGGAGGTTTTCCTTCAGCTTCCACGGACCGTCGTCATGCACGGCCTCAAAACCGAGCGTGGTCGCCGCGTGACCAGCGGAAAGAAACGTGTCGCCGGCGACGAGCCGCGCGAAGCCGTTTTCCCCGACTTCCATTTTGGCGAACGCCTGCGGGAGGCTCTTGAAGAGATGAAAGCTGGCAGCTCCGGCCGCGGAAAAGTCTCCGACCTCGGCGGCGAACGGGCCTTTGGTGTAGTCCACGCTCTGCACGAATTCGGGGATGATAAAGTTGAGATCGGCGTAGCCCTGGCCATGCGCATGAGAGCGCAGGTTGACCGGCATGCCATCGGCGCTGATCGAGAAATCCGTGCCATGGTCGAGATTGAAGCCGCGCAAAAAATACTGGTTGGCCTTGCCGCCGCCCGAGTGCTGCGTGATGACGACGCCGGGGATCACCTCGAGTAATTCGCCCCGCCGGAGAAAGGGCCGCGCGGCGAGCTCGACATAGCCCACGCTGCCCTGCGAGGCCGCGCCCGCCGTGCCGACCAGATCGGCCGCGCGGCCCGGGACGATGACAGCTTCGAGTTGCGCAGGCTCCTCGGCTCCAAACAGCGGAAACGAAAAGGAGAAAACGGTGAAAAGAACGGTGCGCCGGACGGCGCGGAAAGAATGAAAATATAGATGCATAACGAATCGATTGAGTTGGTTTCGCGACGCATCACGCGGACACGTTCGCAGTGGGAACACGTTCCAACCCGCCAGGGGGAACGACGCACAGCATCCCTCACGGGTGCTGTTCAACCTGACTCAAACGGCTCGTGGCGGCTCGGACGGCGGTGCGGCTCGCACGCTGTCCGGCACCGGCGAGGCGCGCTCCGTGCGCACCAGCACCCGCACGGCGGGTGGCAGCAACTCGTTCGTGGCCTGCACAGCGAGCTCGATTTTCTTCAATGTCGCTTCCGCCGGGATGGACGGAGCAAAGGGTTTTTCCGGTGCCGCTTTCACGGCGGCAAACGCGGCGCGCGCCTGCTCGCCACCGAGAGCGGTCGCGACCTCCAGCGTCAAACGCTGCTGGTGGGAAAAATGCCGGGCCTCCCCCATCCAAGCGATGAGCCGGTAGCTCGCCGCCTGCGGGCTGTTCGCGCAAAACCACGCCACCAGCAGGAGCCAGAACGGCCAACGGGAGGGCTTTCGGTTGCGCGACAATCGAGACATGCGAGGAAGATTCGTAGCGAAATCGGGGCCGGATGCACGAAAGTTTCCGTGACAATCGCGCCAAACAGTTAAGCGAACACCGTCCGCTCCAGCAGCCAATACAGCCCCGCGCCCGCCACGACCACCGAGAGCGCGGGCACGCCGCGACGGACAAATGTTTCGTTTTTCCGGAGCTGCCAGATGATCGGCAATACCACCGCGGCGATCGCGATCTGGCCCAGCTCGACGCCGAGGTTGAAGGTGAAAAGCGGCATCATGAGCCCGCGCCCGCCCTGCCCGACCCCGAGTTCGCGCAGCACGCTCGCGAAGCCAAAGCCGTGGATGAGGCCGAAAAAAAACGTGAGCGCCCAGCGCCCCTTCGGCTCCGCTCCGCGCCGCACGAGATTCTCCACCCCCACAAACACGATGGAGGCCGCGATCATCGGCTCGACGAAGCGGCTCGGCAGGTTGACGACATTCATCGTGGCCAGCGCGAGCGTGATCGAATGCGCCAGCGTGAAACACGAGATGATCGCGACGATGGACTTGAAGCGGGCGCACACCACCAGCAGCCCGAAGAGAAACAGCAGGTGGTCGTAGCCCGTCCAGATATGCTCGACGCCGAGTTTTAGAAACGCCGCGAAGGTGGTCGGCGCGTCACCTGCGGCCACGGAGGCCGCGTTCAAGGCCGCGAGCGTAAACGCGATCGCCGGCTCGCGCACGAAGAGCAAGCGCTCCGCCAAGACCGGCCCGCGCTCCACCGTGACCGTGGCAAATTGCCGGTGGCCGGGCGGGAGTTCATCGAGCCGGAGCACGCGTAGTTCGGCGGGACCGCCCTCCGCGGGCCGCGGAAACGCCAGCTCGAATTGCAGTTCCTCACCCGGCTGCGGATGCGTGGCGGTCGACCGCGGGGCCAGCAGCACTCCGGCCACGCGCAACTCGAACAGGCCTGCAATCCACTCGCGCGTCGCGGGCGACGGCGGGCGCAGCAAACGCAGATCCGCAGCGGAAAACGTGGTCGCGACCACGATGTCGTCGGCCCGCACCGTGACTTGCGCGGTGCCCAAGCCCGGATCATGCGCGTGCAGCCGAACACCGAGGCCAAGAAAAAAAACCAGCGTTAAGATGCGGCTAAACATGTGCGCTGAGATTCGTGCGCCACTCAGTGCTTCGCTGCGGTCGCGAGTTCCGCTCGCCAGCGGTTCCACGCGGTGAGGGGCATCGAAACCAGCGCCGTGCAGCCGTTCGGGCTCACGATGTCGGTGTGCTTCGTGCCCGGTCCGGCGAAATAATAATCCCCCGCGCGCAGCAACCGGCCGCCGGTGACGACATCGCCGCTGAGGACAATGCCCTCGTCGCCGAAGGTGTGCACGTGATCGGGAAAGCGTGCACCGGGCGCGATCTCGAAGATCAGTTGCAGGACATCGCGCTTCGGATCAGCCGAGAGCTGCTTCACGCGCACGCCGGGGAAAGGCAGCGCGACCCAACCCGCCGCCTCACCGACCGATTCGAAACGCCAGCCCGGCGCGACCGGAGCCACGGCCGGAGTTTGCGAGGCGCGGATGCGCGCGAGCAAGTTTGCCTTCACCGCCGGTGTAGGCGCAGCCGCGGGCGCGGCGTGGGCGAGGCGGGCCGCAGTTTCGGAAAGCGGCGCGCCGGGCGAGAGCGGCTCCGGCGCAGTGACGCGCGACGAACGCTGGGGGTTTTTCGCGGGCATCAGGCGGTTCCTCCTTTTCGGCGGTGGCCGAGCGACGATTGCAGTTTCAGCAGGCCGCGCCGGATGCGTGCCTTCACGGTGCCCACGGGTTGCTTCAACGCCCCGGCGATTTCCACGTGCGTGAGGCCGTCGAAAAACGCCAGCTCGATGGCGCGGCGCTCCGCCGGGGCGAGTTTAGCGAGCGCGGCGCGGACGCTCCCGGCTTCCTCGCCCGCCGCGATGTTCTCGAAAGCCATGGGAGGCGCCGAGTCATCCTCATTGCTCATCGCCTGGGCGTCGGCGATGCGCTGCAGATGGCGCGAGTTCGCGCGGAGACGATCAATGGCCTTGCGGCGCGCGATAGTGACGATCCATGAAAATGGCGAACCGAGCGCGGGCTGATAACTCGGCGCGCGTTCCCACACCTGCCAGAAGGCCTCCTGCAAAATCTCCTCCGCCTCCGCCGTCGAGCGCACCACGCGCAGCACCATGGAAAAAGCCGGGCGCGAAAAACGGTCGTAGAGCGAGGCAAACGCCGCCTCGTCGCGACGCGCAACCGCGAGCAACAGGGCGACATCGTCGGGCTCGGGCGCGGCGGGTTTCATCAAAGACGGAGCCACGAACAAGCGAAACCGCGCAGGCGCACGCAAGCGATTATTGGCTCGGGGCGTTCGACTGGCATCCAACCCGTCCGCACCGGCGTAGGATGGCTCCGCCACGGAACCCGCTCACTCCAGGCCGAACACCGCGCGGGAATAGTTTTCCGCGCTGAACGGCTGCAGGTCTTCCTTCTGCTCGCCGAGGCCGACGAAATAAATCGGCAGTTTCAGCTCGCGCCAGATGCCGACGATCGCGCCGCCGCGGCTCGTGCCGTCGAGTTTCGTGATGACGAGGCCGGTCAGGCCGAAGCTCTTGTGGAACACTTTCGCCTGCTCGATGGAGTTGCTGCCGAGCGAGCCGTCGACGACGAGCCACGCGTGGTGCGGCGCCGTCGGATCGAGCTTCTGCAAGACGCGCCGAATCTTCGCCAGCTCCTCCATGAGGTTGCTCTTCGTGTGCAGGCGACCGGCGGTGTCGATAATGAGGAAATCGCGCCCGCGGCTTTTCGCCGCCTGCAACGCGTCGAACGCCACCGCCGCCGAATCAGCGCCGGTGTGGCTCGCGACGATTTCGAGATCGAGGCGTTCGGCCCAGGTTTTGAGTTGCTCCACGGCCGCCGCGCGAAACGTGTCGCACGCCGCGACGACGACAGATTTCCCCTCTTGTTTTAACTTCCACGCCAGCTTCGCCGTCGTGGTGGTTTTACCGGAGCCGTTGACGCCGATCATCACAATCACCGTCGGACCGCGAGCGGAGCCGCCGTCCGGCTTCAGGGGAATGGGTGGAACGGTGTGTCCGCTGCGGAGGGCTTCCAGAGCCGGGCGGGCGGTGGGCTTCGCCAGATCGCCTTCACTGCCGGCAAGCACGCGCTGCAGAACTTCGACGCCGATGGCGGCGGCCTGCTGGCCGGCGAGCGAGGCATCCTTTTTATAGGCCGCCTTGATCTCGCCGAGGATTTCGCCGGTGGTCTCGACGCCGAAGTCGGCGGTGTAGAGCGCTTCCTCGAGTTCATCGAGCGAGGCGGCGTCGATCTTGCGGCCGCCGAAGAGGCCGCGGGTCTTCGCTCCGATGGCGGCGACGGTTTTGGCGAAGCCGTCTTTGAATTTTTTGAAGAGGCCAAACATGAGAGCGAAAGTAGCGAGGAGTGAGTAGCGGGTAGCGAGCAGAAGGAGGCGGAATCGAAACGGCGGAATTCTCGCCGCTCTCTGCCCGCTACTCGCTCCTTCCGCGCGTCACTCGGCCTTGCGCGCGTCGCGGCCGAGCTGATCCTTGAGGCGGTCGAGGATGCCGTTGATAAAGCGCTTCGCGTCGAGGTTGGAAAATTGTTTCGAGAGGTCGATGGCTTCGTTGATCGAGACGACGGGCGGGATGTCCTTGCGGTATTTCATCTCGAAGATCGCGAGGCGCAGGATCGCGAGGTCGATCTTGGCGATGCGCTCGAACTCCCAGTTGTGAGCGAGTGAGCGGATGTGGGCGTCGATCTCGGCTTGGTTGAGCAGGACGCCCTGAATGATTTCCTCCGCGTAGGCGTAATGCGCGCGTGGTTGTTCGCAGTTCTCAAAAAACACGCCCAGATCCTCGGCGAGATTCTTGAGTTTGATTATTGTTGCTGGCTCTGGTTCTCCTGGATCTGCATCTCATATGCTCA
>JANYBX010000497.1 GCA_025360615.1 Opitutia bacterium | reverse complement strand
GCGGAAGCTGGTGCTCGACGAGCGGGGCGAGCCGTGGCTGTTTTTCGATTTGGAGCGCGATCCGTGGGAGATGAAAAATCTCGCGGGCGATCCGGCGCGGGCGCGGGACATCGCGGAGTGGCGGGTGCGCCTGGGGTGAGACACCGGAAACCGACCGGCGGTCGGTTCTACAGCTGCTCAGCGGGCGCGGTGACGGCGGAGCCGAACTGGCGGCGGATGGCGGCGGAGATTTCGTGCATCTTCACGGGCTTCGACACGTAGTCATCCATGCCGGCGGCGAGGCAGAGGTCGCGGTCGCCTTGCATCGCGTTCGCGGTGAGCGCGATGATTTTCGGCTGACGCCCGGCGGACATGAGGCGGATGCGGCGACTGGCTTCGAGGCCGTCCATCTCGGGCATTTGAAGATCCATGAGCACGAGGTCATAGCGACGTTGTTCCAGCGCGCTGACGGCTTCGAGGCCGTTGACGACGGCGTCGGCGCGGTAGCCGAGGCGTTCGAGGAAGCGGAGGGCGACCTTTTGGTTGACGGGGTTATCCTCGGCGAGGAGGACGCTGAGGGGAAACTCTTCGGACAGGGGACGTTCCTTGCCGCCGGTGAGGCCGAGGCCGGGAGCGGCGATGGGCTCGAAGAGCGCGAGCACGGTCTGGAGCAGTGTGACGTGTTTCGGCGGTTTCGGAATGGCGGCAAACGGGATCTGGCTGCCATGCGCGGTCGGAGGGATTTGGCCGAAGGGAAAGAGCACGAGGCGCGGGCAGGCGAGGTGCCCGAGCGGATCCGCGCTGGCGGTGCCGCCGCTTTCGCCGCCGGGACTGACGAGGAGCGCGGGAGGGGCGGGAAGAGTGTCCACGAATCGGGCGGCCTCGGCGGCGGTGGGCGCGGTGAGACAGCGCGCGCCCCATTTTTCAAAGAAGCTGCGCAGGTAAGCTTGCGCGGTGGGGTGAGTCTCGACGATGAGGACGGGGCCGGTAAGGAGCGGAGCGGGCAGCGGGGGAAGCGTGGACTCGGTGGTGATCGCGGCGGCCTCGGTAGTGATGTTGAAGATGAAGGCGGAGCCGTGGCTGGGGGTGCTTTCGACGCGGATGTCGCCGCCCATGAGTTGGGTGAGGCGCTGGCAGATCGCGAGGCCGAGGCCGGTGCCGCCGTATTTGCGGGTGGTGGAGGAATCGACTTGGCTGAAGGCTTTGAAGAGGCGGTCGAGGCGATCGGTGGGAATGCCGATGCCGGTGTCGCGCACGGCGAACTCCAGGCGGATGCGCGGGATTTCCCCGCCGATGGGAGGGAGCGGATGCGCGTGGACCTCGATGAAGACGCTGCCGTTCGGGGTGAACTTGACGGCGTTGTTGACGAGGTTGACGAGGACTTGGCGGAGGCGGGTAATGTCGCCCACGATCCACGGGGGCACGTCGCGCGCGAAATGGTAGCCGAGTTCGAGTTTCTTCGAGGAGGCGTGCATCGCGAAGAGGTCGAGGACTTCCTCGACGCAGACGGCGAGCTCGAAGGGCATGTGCTCCAGGTCCATCTTGCCGGACTCGATTTTGGAGAAATCGAGGATGTCGTTGATGATGGTGAGGAGCGCCTCGCCGGAGGTGCGGATGGTGTTGACGAAATCGCGCTGCTCGAGGGTGAGCGTGGTTTCCATGAGGAGGCTGGTCATGCCGATGACGCCGTTCATGGGGGTGCGGATCTCGTGCGACATGGAGGCGAGGAACTCGCTCTTGGCGCGGGAGGCGGAGTCGGCCTCGGCCTTCGCGCGGCGGAGCTCGTTCTCGCTTTCGACGCGGGCGGTGATGTCGGTGAGGATGGCGATGAAGTTTTCGAGCACGCCGCCGTCGTTGCTGACAGGCTGAATTTCCACGTGAAGGTGGTATTTGCGGCCGGACTTGGAGTAGTTGACGACATCGGTGCTGACGCCGTGGCCGCGGTTGAGGGCCTGACGCATGCGGACGATGCCGCGGAGATTGGTCTCGGGCCCGAGCATGAAGTGGGCGGGGTTTTTGCCGTAAACTTCGAGGAGGCCATACTCCATCACGCGGCAGAAGGCTTCATTGGCCCATTCGATGAGGCCGTTGGGCGTGGCGATGATGACGGGGTTGTCGGTCTTGGAAGCGACGAGGGAGAGTTTGCGGGCCTCGGCCTGGCTGACGCGGAGGGCCTGCTCGGATTCGCGGCGGGCGGTGACATCCTGCACGGTGCCAATGATGCGGGTGGGGCGGCCTTCGGGGCCGGTGACGACGGACTTGGAGCGCATCGAGATCCAGCGCCACGCGCCGGAGCGGGCGTGGACGCGGTATTCGGGATCGATGAAGCTGGCGGTGCCGGCGAGCTGGGCGTCGGTGC
>JANYBX010000403.1 GCA_025360615.1 Opitutia bacterium | reverse complement strand
CGTTAACGGTGTCTATCAGGTGGACACGATCTTCAAGCGGTTCAACCGCTGGGATAAACTCTCCGGCAGCACCAAGACTTTGGGTGGCGTCGTCAAGCCCTTCAAGAATTGGGGGGACATTGATCGTCGGGCTAACGACGGCTCGGCTTGGTGGCAGTTTGTCCGGAGCGTCGGCCTGACCTATAACAAATCGGATAACTTCAATCCGCCGGCCGCCGCCCAAGTGGACGCGTTCGGCACCCCGTTGCCCAAGCCCACTGGCGAAGGGCGCGACTTCGGATTCCAGTTCGAGCTGCTCGAAGGCAAACTCTTCGCCCGCGTCAACTGGTTCAAAGCGACCAACAAAAACGAGCGCACAAATCCCGGCACCTCGATCAGCCGTCTGACAAACAACATCGATACCAGCCTGTTCCGCGAATACGCCCGCACGATTTCCCTCATCAACATGGGCTTTGATCCGCGTGACACGACCACCTTCGGGGTGGGCCTCTCGGTCGCGCAGACCCAGACGCTGGAAACTGAGACCGCCAAGATCTGGGGCCTGCCTTATAACTATTACTTGGACATCGGCACCATCTACGCCACTCGTTCGGCCGAGGCCGAGGGCATGGAAGTTCAGATCAATTACAACCCCACGCGGAACTGGACGATGAAGTTCACCGCCGGGAAACAGGAGACGAAGTATTCCAACGTGCTGAAGGAGTTTGACGCCTGGTTCGCCAAGCGCGACCCGGTCTGGTCGGCCGCCCGCGGTGCCAACTTCCTGCTCCCGCAGTATCAACAGTTCGCCACCTACACGACCAACAGCGGCGTGCCGGTTAACCTCACGGACTTCTATGGCAGCTATGGCTACGCCGGCGCGGTCCAATTGGGTGATCAGTTCGGCAACGAGAGCGTCCGGATTTATTACAACGGCATCGTGACGCCGCAGTATGCTATCGCGCGCGATCTCAATGGCCAGGCGGCCCCCGGACAGCGCAAATATCGTGGATCCCTCCTGACCAACTATTCCTTCACCGAAGGCCGATTCAAGGACTTCTCTGTCGGCGGCAGCCTGCGCTGGGAAGACAAAGCCGTCATCGGTTACTACGGTAAACCCGACCCCGTCATCGGTGGCGCCAATCTGGCGGTCTCCGATACCAAGCGGCCGATCTACGATGAGGCCAAGACCTACACCGACGTCTGGGTCAGCTACACCCGCAAGCTGTTTTCGGACAAAATCCGAATGAAGGTGCAGCTCAACGTGGTCAACGCCCTCGAAAGCGGCGGCCTCCAAGTGGTCGGTGTCAACTACGACGGCTCCCCCAACGCCTACCGCATCGTTGATCCCCGTCAGTTCATCCTGACGACCACCTTCAGCTTCTAAGCGAACAAACAGCGGTGCTCTTCGAGCCCTCCGGTGAAAACCGGAGGGCTTTTTTTGCCCATGCGTCGATGGCGCAAGGCAGGCGGCCTCGGCCTGATAAAATGTCGTTTTTCTCCAATAAACTGTGCGCTCTTTATATATTCCTTCACCCTAAAAACGAGTAGACTGCCGGAGCAGCTACCCCTCTGCGGCCTATCCTACCCCATGAAACTCATTCTCCCTGCCGCTTTGCCCGGAATCGCAGCCGCGGTGTTTGCACTCCGGGTCAACGCGCCCGGCGCCCGACCGAAAACGAAACGGGGTTCGGCATGAGCCCCGCACCCGCGATCCTTTCTCCGCCGGATTTTTTGGCCGCGCTGAATGCGTCGTCCCGCCAACTCGGCCTGTTCCGCTATCTCGGCGACATCAGTTTTTTCATCAAAGCCCGCACCGGCCACTACATGGCCGCCAACGAGGCCTTCGCGCATCTCATGGGCTATCGGCGGGTGGACGAGATTCTAGGCCGCACCGACTA
Source organism: Opitutia bacterium (assembly GCA_025360615.1). GTDB lineage: Bacteria > Verrucomicrobiota > Verrucomicrobiia > Opitutales > Opitutaceae > Tous-C4FEB. The sequence goes on along the minus strand of JANYBX010000403.1, from coordinate 6,338 downwards.
CGAGCTGATTTCCCCCATCCTGGCCGACGCTTGCCGGATGGATGATGAGCAGGTGATGACCACGGGCGAATCCATCGTCAACAAAGCCGAACTCGTCCCCCACAACGTTCTTTCCGTCGGTTGGTATGCCACCACCAAGCTCCCGCTGCGCGATCGCTCCGGCCTCATCGTGGGAGTGGAGGGGATGACCCGGGAATTCAAGGCGGCGCGCGGCGCCTCCGGGCCTTATCCGGAACTTTCCACCATCATCGATTTTGTGGAGCAGCACTACGCGCAACGCTTCACCGTCGATGATCTCGCCCGCGAAGCCGGCCTGACCGTGCGCACGTTGGAGCGACTTTTCAGCCGACGCTTCAGCATGACGCCGTTCGCCTACGTCAAACGCGTGCGCCTCAACGCCGCCTGTCGCCTCCTCTCCCAGTCCGCGCTCCCTATCGCCCAAATCGCCGCCGAGTGCGGTTTAGGCGACCAGAGTTACATGACCAAGGAGTTCGGCCGCCTGCTTCACACCACCCCGCAGGTCTATCGCGACACCCACGCGCTCTGATCGCGGGCGACGCTTCCGCCATCCTGGACCCTTCATGATTTTTCCGCGCCGCAGCTTGCCCCTTCTTTTTATTCTCGGTAGTTTTGCCTCCGCCTCAGGATTTGCCGCCGATCGGTCCAGCACTGATACGCCATGGACCTCCCTCTTTGCTGGCGGCGATCTGGCGGCATGGACCATTGAAGCGGTTCCGGCCGATAAGGATCGAGGGTTTATCACGGTTCGAGACGGTGTGATCTGGGCGCACGCCCGTGCCCCCGACAAACTCAGCAAAGATCACGTCTGGCTGGTGACCAAAAAAGAATACGCCGATTTTGTCCTCACCCTGAAATTCCAGTCCGTCCGGGGCGATCGCGGCAACAGCGGCATCCAGATCCGTGGTCGCATCGACGGGGACGGTGTCATGCAAGGGGCGCAGTTGGATTTGAATCCTCCCGGCCCCTGGCGCACCGGCATGCTCTACGACATGACCACGGGCGCGACCCGTTTCCTCTCCCCGAACCGGCCGGCCAGCGAGGTGACGGAGGCGCTGGCCGCTCCCGGATTGATCCACTATTTCGCCGACGAAGGCCCGGGCTGGAACGAGATCGAAATCACCGCGATCGGGCCGCATATCAAATGCGTGCTCAACGGCATCACCGTCATGGATTTTGTGGACAACGAGAACGTGCTGAAGGACCCCATCCACCAAAAATACCACGTCGGGGTGAAAGGATTCATCGCCCTGCAGCTTCACGCCGGGAAACCGCTGAATCTTAAGTTCAAGGAAATCAAAATTCAGGATCTCACGGCCGGCAGCGAAAAATTGGATCGTTGACGATTCGCAGCCGGTTTCCCTCGAAGCCTGCTTCAACATTTTTTTGCCTTCTCCGCCCCGGCTGCGTCCTCTGTTGTGGACACGATGCAACTGACCAAGCACTGGGCTGCGACCCTCGACGACTACGCCATCGATCTCGCGTGGTCGCCCGACAGCAGCCTTCTCGCCGCCGCCAGCGCCGCCGGCCCTCTTTCGCTTTTCGCCTCCACCGATGGAACGATCCGCCACGAGCTCCCCGGCCACGGCCACGGCACCAACTGCCTCGCGTGGCAGCCCGCGTCGAGCCCGCTGCTCGCCAGCGGCGGCAATGATGGTGCCGTAAAATTTTGGGACGCCGCCGCCGGCCAGCACACCGCCACTGCCCAGCTCGGCTCCACCTGGATCGAGCACCTCGCCTGGCGGCCGGCCGCTTCCGGCTCTCAGCCCTCAACTCTCAACTCTCAATTTTTCCTCGCCGCTTCCGCCGGAAAAAATCTCCACCTCCTCTTGGCCGACGGCACCACGCGCCACAGCTTCGCCCCCGCCGCGAAAACCATCTCCGCGATCGCATGGCAGCCCGCCGGCGGCTGCCTCGCCGCCTCGCATTTCGGCGGCGTGCAGCTCTGGGATGCCGACGATCACGTTCTCCAAAAAAACTTTCCCTACGCGAACGGCATCCACGCCCTCGTCTGGTCGCCCGATTCCAAATGGCTCGTCTCGGGCAACCAGGACCCGAGCGTCCACCTCTGGATTCCCGAGCAGGACATCGAACTCCAGATGAGCGGCTACGAGTCGAAAGTGAAACACCTCTCCTTCGACCACACCTCGCGCTGGCTCGCCACCGGCGGCGGACGCGACGCCTGCCTCTGGGATTGCACCGGCGCCGGGCCCGAAGGCCGCGAGCCCGCGATGTTTCCCCACGACGCGCCCGTCTGCGCCCTCGCCTTCCAACATGCCCACGGACTCCTCGCCACCGCCAGCGCCGACGGTGTCGTGCAACTCTGGGGCCCCGAGCGCAAGCAGCCGCTTCGCGCCACCGTGAAAATGCCCCACGCCGCCACGAAACTCGTCTGGTCGCCCGACGATCAGCTCCTCGCCATCGGCACTGAAAAAGGCGCGATCTTCGTCCTCCGCTGCGTCGCCTGACACCCGCTAAAAATCCAGACCGAGCAGCAGCTTCAGTCGCGTGTAATCCTGCGCGCTGCCGTCGGGATTGTTGCGGCGAATCTCCTGGCGCACGGCGACGCTCAGCGTCTCCGAAAGTTTTTTGTTCAACTCGATCCGGTTTTCCCAACCGTCGGCGCGACCGTTCAACGGCACATACCACACGCCGCGTTGCGCCACGCTCATGCGCCAGGGCAACATGAATTCCGTCTCCTCGAACAGCGACTCCACGGTCCGCGAGGTGTGCTTGTGCGTCGGCGCCGTATTCCAAAGATCGAAAAGATTCTCCGCCACACCGGCGCGCACCTTGCGATTCGGCTTTGTCATCAGGTTGAAACCGGCGCCGATTTCCTGTTGCAACAGCACATAGTCGTTGGCCACGCCATTGAGCAGGCTCGCGCGGTTCCACTCCAACGTCGGACGATAAAGCGCAAAGCGGGCGCTGGAGAAATCATGCCGATAAGAGCCGGTGGCCTTGACCGTGTCGGTCGTGGCGAACTGGTTCGTCTCGCTGTAGTCGTAGCGCGCCGTGAGCTGCACTTCGTCCGATTTCCATTTCCGCTGCATGTGCCCCTCGAGGGCGACGTTGGTCTGGTCCGAGGAGTCGGACACGACCTCAGTCGAAAACGTAAACCGCCCGTGCCACGGTCCGAAAAAATTGCGCACCTTCGCGGTCAGCACGAACGGGGAAAACCATTCCCAGATCTTCACCCGCTCCTCGTCCTTCTGCTCGGCCGCGATCTTCCCTTCGGCCTTCGGCCCGGCCGCCCTCTCCGCCGATTTCTCCGCCAGCATCACGACGGCATCCTTCGCCGGCACGCGCAGTTCGCCGAAGCGATCAGACTTGAACACGATCACTTCGCCCGCGCGCTCCACGAATTTCCCCTGCACGCGGTCGCCGTCCTTGTAAACGAGTGCGTCGCGCGGGGTCGTTTCGTTTTCCACCGCGTTCGCCCCATTCGAAAAAATCGCGACCATCCCCACCCACGCGATTGCTTGAATAAATTTCCGCCCCATCCCGGGTATCATCGCTCGTTCGACGCCCAGGGCGCGCCGGTGTTTCAAAAAAACTTCGGCAATTTTGATTTCAACGGTCATCGCGCGATTCACCGCAGACAGCCGTTGAGCGCCACCCTCAGCGCGGATTCGTCGAGCCCCGTGCCGATGAAAACCATTTCCTGCCGCCGGTCGCCGTGCGGCTCCACCCATTTGGACCGCGCCCCCGCTGGGATCTCCGCCTCGCCGATCACCCCGCGCTCGCGCAACGCCGCCGCCCACGTGCCCACGAACTCCCGCCGCGCCCGCCCGCCCGCCACCGATAAAAAACCGATGTCCGCGGGCTGCTCTGCGAGCCAGAAAAAACCTTTCGCCCGCAACAGCCCCTTCGGCAATCCCGCGTCAAGCCACGTGAAAAATTTCTCCCGCGCCAACGCCCGCCGCGCCTCGAAGACAAAACTCGCGATCCCATACTCCACCTCATGCCGCGCCGCCGCGTTCACCCCCCGCAAAACCGTCGCCCCTCTTTCACCCTGGGCACCACCCTCCCCCTTCAACACCCGAATCCAACGCGCCGCGCCCAGCGTCTCGCCCGCCTCAAACCGCTGCCGTCCGAGCAGCGCCTCACTCGGCACCTGCCCGTGTTCCGCGTGCAAGATTTCCGCCCGCGGATTCAACCCGCGCAAAATCTTCCCCAGCTCCGCCAGCTCCGCCGTCGTCACCAAATCGCCCTTGTTCAGCACGAGCACATCCGCGCACTCCACTTGGTCGAGCATCAGCTCGAACACCGGTTTCTTTCCTCCCCGCGCCTCTGCTCCCTTGGCCTCCGCCGCCGCCGACCGCTCATCCAAAAAATTCCGCGCGTCCACCACCGTCACCAGCGCCTCCAGTTGCGCGAAATCGCCCAGACTCCGCCCAAACGCATTTTCCCGTACAAACAAATCCGCGACGCCTCGCGGCTCGGCCACGCCCGTCGTCTCCACCAGCACGCGCTCGTAGTCTCCCGTTTGCGTCAGCTCCGCGATGGTCTCGGCCAGCTCGTCTCGCACCGAGCAACACACGCAGCCGTTGCCCAGCTCCACCACGCGCTTCGCCCCCGCCCCCGCGACGAGCTGCGCATCCACGTTGAGCGCCGCCACGTCGTTCACCACCGCCGCCCACCGCCGGCCTTCGCTCTGCCCCAGCAGATGTTTCAACAACGTCGTCTTTCCCGCCCCCAGGAAACCGCTGAGCACGGTCACGCGCGGGAGAAATTTTTCGGCATCAGCCATCGCACCACACAACCCAACTTTTTTCGCCTGACCAGCGCAGACCCCGCGCTCAACGTTCGCCCGTGTCCCGCTCCGCCCCCCAGCTCCAGCCGCGCCTGCGCTTTCCCGATGCCGGGGCCGACGCCTTCGGTCCGGGCAAAGCCGAGCTGCTCCGCCACATCGCCGCCACGGGCTCGATCCGCACCGCCGCCACCGAACTCGGCATGTCCTACAACCGCGCGTGGCTCCTCGTGAAAAGCCTGAACGCCCTCTTTCGCGAACCCCTCGTGGCCGTCACCCGCGGCGGCGGCACCGGCGGAGGCGCCCTGCTCACCCCCTTCGGCGACGACGTGCTCGCGCGCTACACGCGCATGGAGGAAGCCTGCCGCCTCGCTACCGGTTCAGAGTGGCAGGCGCTGCGGTCATTGCTGCGATAACCACCTCCGCCGTTCCGGCGCGCAACCAGCCGTCGCTCAAGATTCTCGCGCGCAATCCGCCGCGCCCGTGCAGCCACGATTCCGCGCCCGGCGCCAGCGCCGCATCCATCCAGTAGCACGGCTTGCATTCGCCCGCCCCGCGAAACCACACGCCCTGCAGGCAAAATTCCCGCCCCGCCAGCGTCCACAAATCGAGTCCGCGCGTGACGACATTTCTCCGCAACGCCGCCGGCGTCGCTCCCGCCAATCCCAGCGCCTCGCCGAGCGCCCCAAACACCTCACCCTCGAAAAACGTGATCTGCCCCGCGTAGTCCGGCTTGTAGTCAAAAAAACGGTCCCCCTCGATCCCCCGCCCCGCCCGGCAGTGCAGCTCCGCCACCTCCTGCGTCGGATTGCTCCCCGCCGGTTTCCCGTGGTGCCCGAAAAAATTATGCCCCGGCGAAACGTAGAGCTGCTGGATCGTCGCTTGCATTGCCCGCCAGCATGTTTTCCGCGACCTCAAACGCCAGCCTGTCCTGTCCGCCCCGGCGCGAAATATTTTCATCGCCGCCATTGCTTCCGCTCATGATCTCGACCTTCGTTCTATTTCATAAAATATATCGGAATCGCTTCCCTCCCGTGAAACTTTACCGCCTTCTCCTCCCCCTCGCCGCCTTCACCGCGCTCTCCCTCCGCGCCGCCGACCTGAACATTTTCGCCTCTGCCAGCCTGTCCGACGCGCTCCGGGAAATCGCCAAAACCTACGAGCCCGCCAGCGGCCAGAAACTCCGCTTCAACCTCGCCGCCTCCAGCACGCTCGCGCTCCAAATCAAAAGCGGCGCTCCCGCCGACGTTTTTTTCTCCGCCGACGAAGCGAAGATGGACGACCTCGTCAAAGCCGGCCTCATTGCCGCCGGCACGCGCCGCAGCCTGCTCTCCAACACGCTCGTCATCGTGGTCGCGACCGAGGGTGGCGCCGCGCTCACCGCACCCGCCGATCTCGCCCAGCCCGCATTCGGCCACATCGCGCTCGCCGAGCCTCAAACTGTGCCTGCTGGGATTTACGCGAAATCCTGGCTTCAAAAAATCGGCCTGTGGGAAAAAATCTCTGCTCGCGTCGTCCCCACCGAAAACGTCCGCGCCTGTCTCGCCGCCGTCGAATCCGGTAACGT
>JANYBX010000382.1 GCA_025360615.1 Opitutia bacterium | reverse complement strand
CGATCGTGATCGCGCTGGGCGCGGGTCGAAGGCCGGCCGTTGAAATTTCCCCGGCGATCCACTGGCCGAGGAAAACGCCGCCCAGCACGCCGGCCAAACCGCCGCTGAGCAGCGTGGCGGTGGACCAGCGGGCTTTCGGCGATTCGCGCACCGTGGGCATGATCAGAATTCGTCGGCGCCGATGTCGGCGGTGCCGTGGTAGAGCGCGGTGCCCCAGAAATCGACGCCACCATTGCTGGAGATCGCGGTGCCTTGCTCGCGACACGGCGAGCCGGATTGAAGCTTGTAGCCGCCGAGCGTGCCGAACGCGGTGCCGGAACTGGAGCCGGTGCCGCCGGTGCCGGGGCTGACGAGCAGCGGGTTGGAGGTGATCTTATTCCCGTCGGACGGCGCGGTGACCCCGGAATAGGAATTGTAGTCGTAGGTGATGCCGCCGCCGGTCGTGAGCGCCGGGCCGCTGACGGAGCTGTAGAAAATATTATTTCTAAACTGATAGGCGGCGGCGAGGGAGGAGCCATAACCGTAAACCAGCTCGGAGGCCGACTTGTTCGTGTAGACGACGTTGTTGTAGATGCTGGCCGGCGACTTGGAATCGGAGTGCAGATAGATGCCGTAGCGGGAATTATTCTGGAGGATGTTGTAGCGCACCGTGGCGGAGCCGAAGCTGAACTGGCAGAGGAGAATCCCGTCACCGTTGTCGTGGGAGTAGTTGAATTGAACGATGATGTTGGTCGTGCCTTTGTCGGGATCGATCCCGTTGTAGTCGGCGCCGCTGGCTTTTTTCACGGTGCCATACGTCTCGTTTTTCTGGATGGTGACGGCGTCGCAATAATAGCACTCGATGCCGCAGGTGCCGGCGTTGGCCACGACGTTGTTTTCGATCGTCGCGGTCTTGGTGTCGGTGAGGTAGATGCCGTTGCAGGCATACGAGCTGCCGGACTGGTTGATGTAGTTGTCCTTGATCGTGACGTTGGTGTGCGGCGTCCAGTTGGTGTCGCTGGCCGAGCTGCGCACGCCCCAGTGCACGGAGCCGTCCCACTGCTTGAACACGATGCCGCCGAACGAGCATTTCTGAACCGTGCAGCCTTGCACGAGCACGTCGTTGAACTTGGTTTTCGTCGAGGTGGAGGAGAGCGTGGCGAAGACGATGCCGCCCGTCAGCTTCGAGGCATCCCAGCCGGTTGCGAAGGTGACGCCGGTCGAGTTGTTCGCGGTGTCGCCGCTGATCCAGTTTACCTCGCCGGTGACGTCGTGGACGTTGCAGTTTTTGATGTAGACGTGGTTGATGGTGCCGAAGTCCTGGCCGTTGATCGAAATGCCGCGGTAGTCACCGAGATTGCTCGCGCTGGAGCCAGCGTTGTTGGTGACTTCGAGATTATTGATTTCCCAATAGGACTGGTTGAGTAAATAGACGGTGTTGTGCTTCGTGGCGTTCGCCTGGATGAGCGGTTTCGCACCGGAGCCGTAGAGGTCGATGACGATGGGATTTCCGCTTGCGCCCGAGCCTTTCGGGATGAGCTGGCCGGTCCAGATGCCGCCGGCTTTGAACAAGATTTTGTCACCGGCGACGTAGGTGTGGGCGTTGACCTTGGTGAGGCTTTTCCACGCGGCGGCGGACGAGGTGCCGGCGTTGGCGTCATTACCCGCGGAGGAATCGACGTAGTAAGAGGCAGCGAACGCGGCGTGGGCGGAGGAGAATACGAGCAGGCTCGTTACGGTGCGGCGGAAAAGGGAAACCGGCGACGAGGGTTGGGATGACGGCGAGACGGGACGAGGGCGGGGGGTGATATTCATGGGGTTTGGTGGGGAAAAATGGGGTGGGGAAACGAATTCAAAAAATCGGTCGCGCTGAACCGGGGTTCACAACGGGGGTAACTCACGGGTGGGAAAGCCCGGACGCGGGGAAGTAATTTCCCCCGTCCGGGACTTGGGCTGATCGACGAATTAGAAACGCGTGGAGAGTGAAAGGATCACAGTGCGCGGAGTGTTGAACGCGCCGCCGGCGCCGTCGCGGTATTTTTTGTCGGCGATGTTTTTGGCATTCACGCGGAACTGCACGGCGTGATCGAGCAGCTTGAAATCGTAGCCGATCAAGGCGTCGAAGACGGTGAACGCCGGGATGTAGAGCTGCGAGTGGTTGAAGTCGCCGCCGAAGGAAGCGCGGGAATTGTAGTGGAGGCCGCCGCCGAGAATCACGCCCTTGAGCGCGCCGCTGCTCGCCTGGTAGCGGTTCCAAACCGTATACATCGTCTTCGGTTGATAGGCGATGGGGATGCCGATGTTGATCGGGTTCGACTGCGGCGTGACGAATTCGGCCTGTAGAAAACGATTCGCCCCGGCGACGAGTTGATACTCGCGGCTGACGTTGTAGCTCAGGTCCACCTGAACGCCGCGCACCTGCTGGGCATTGCCGTAGGTGTAGTAGCCGAAGGTGGCATTGGCCGGAAGACCGTGCGCGATGTTTTGCGCGGCGTCGGCGATGGCGGTGTTCGTCTGGTGCAGGCGATAGTAGGCAACCGTGCCGGTGAACGCACCGTCGAGCAGGTCGACTTTCGCGCCCAAGTCATAACCGGTGGCGTCGATCGGCAGCACGGTTTTGCCGGAGGCGTCGATCTGCGTTTGCGGAATGACGGCCTCGGCGTAGCTGCCGTAGAGCGCGAAGCCCTTGAACAATTTGTAGAGGGCGCCGAGCTGGGGGGTCCACTTTTTCGCCAGCGCATCGGGCTGGCGGGTGGCTTGGAGATCGGGGCGATAGGGATAGGTGACGTGCTGTTTGAAGTTCGTGTAGCGCTCACCGATGACGACGAACAGCGTGTCATTCAGGAGCGCGAGCTGATCGACGATGTAGGTGCCTTGGAAATATTGCAGCGTGTCGCGGAGGGAGTTGAACGGCGCGGGCGAGTTGGCCACGAGCGCCGAGCCGTCGGAGGGAGCGGTCGTCCGCGGGACGAACGGAGCCGTCGGGCCGCTCTGGTTGGCGCTGCCGTTGACCTGGGGGTAACGCTGGGTGACCCACTGGTTGTCGTTGCCGACCATCGCGGTGTTGCGGATTCCAAAAACGTCGAAGCGGTAGGTGAGCCGCGAATTCAGGTTATAGGAATCGCGGACGTTGACGAAGCGCTGCGCGGATGCCATCAGGTCGTCGTCATTGCCCGCTCGCCTACTCTTTCGGGAACAGCAGCGGCAGCGCCGGTTCGCCGGTGAGCATGCAGCGCATTTGGTGGCCGCAGCCTTCGACCACCACCACTCCATGCTTCGCACCGAAGTTCTCGCGCAGGTAGCGTG
>JANYBX010000355.1 GCA_025360615.1 Opitutia bacterium | reverse complement strand
CCGCGGCGACGCGGTGAAGTTCGCGACGTCTTTGCGGGGTGAGGGCACCCCGCCTCCATTGGATGAAAGGACGGGCAGCAACCGATGCGCGTAGAAACGGTAGATCGCTTCGTCGAGATTCAGGTAGCCGGTGTCGCGCGTGCGGGTGAGTGCGGTTTCGAGTTTCTCGCGGACGGCGCGGTTGTGCGCGATGAAATCGAGAGGGAAGACGACAGTATCGTTGACGAGCGCCTCGCGGATAAAAATCTCGGTGGCGTGCGCGGGATTGATTTTCCCGTAGCTCACGGCGCGGCTTTCCAGCTCGAGACCGTAGAGCCGCGTGCGCTGCTTCACCATCACGCGGCCGCCATCTTCGTTCCAGAACGGCTCGCTGTGCGCGATGCGCACGAGATGAGCGCCGAGGTCGAGCGCCCAGAGCGGATCGAGGCGCGCGCAGGTGCGGGCGTAGAGCCGGGAGGTCTCCATGATCTCGGCGGTCATGATCCAGCGCGGGCTCTTGGATTTCGGCTGATCTTTTTTCGGGGCATCCTTGCGCTTCGGATCTTCGCGGCGATGGAGCACGGAGCCGGGGAAGAGGGTCACGCGGCGGTCGTGCGTGGCTTTGTAGCCGCCGTTTTCCTCGTCGAGATGGGCGATGTTGCCGAGGAGGCCGGAGAGAATGCTGCGGTGAATCGCGCGGTAGGCCGGGGTGCCGAAATCGAGAGGATCGGACGGTGTAGGAGCGGCTTTAGGCCGTGATGGTTGCGCGGGGCCGCGGGGTGGTTCATCGCGGCGTGAAGCCGCTCCTACAGTCGGAGTGGGCGCGCCGTCGTAGACCGAGGTGAGCTTGAAGGCGTCGCGTTCGCGGAGGGTATCGAAGAGCTGGGCGTAGATGTCGCGCCATTCGCGCAGGCGGGTGTAGCTGAGAAAATGATCGCGGCAGAAGCGGCGGAGTTTCGCCTGGCTGAGATTTTCGAACTCGTCGTGAAACGTGTCCCAGATGTTGAGCAACGTGAGGAAATCCGAGTCGGGGTGCGCGAAGCGGCGGTGGGCGGCGTCGGCTTGTTGTTGTTTGTCGAGCGGGCGATCGCGTGGGTCCTGGACGCTGAGGCCGGCGGCGATGATGAGGACTTCGCGCAGGGCTTTTTCCTCGCGCGCTTGGAGAATCATGCGGCCGACGGTGGGATCGACGGGGAGGCGGGCGAGTTCGCGGCCGAGGGGAGTGAGCGGGCGGATGGCGTCGGCGGCGGTGTCGGCCTCATCGAGGGCGCCGAGTTCCTCGAGGAGGGCGTAGCCGGCGCGGATGGATTTCGCGGCGGGCATGTTGATGAATGGGAAACGCTCGATGTCTCCGAGGCCGAAGGCCTTCATGCGGAGGATCACGTCGGCGAGATTTGCGCGCTGGATTTCAGGCTGCGTGAAACGTGGGCGCTCCAGAAAATCTTTTTCCGAGTAGAGCCGGATGCAGACGCCGGCGGCGACGCGGCCGCTGCGGCCTTTGCGCTGGTCGGCGCTCGATTGCGCGACGGGCTCGATCGGGAGGCGGCGCGTGCGGGCTTGCGGCGAGTAGCGGCTGAGGCGGGCGAGGCCGGTGTCCACGACGAAGCGGATGCCGGGAATCGTGAGCGACGTTTCCGCGATGTTGGTCGCGAGGACGATTTTGCGGCGCTGGCTCGAGGAGAAGACGCGCTGTTGTTCGACGTTGGAGAGACGGCCGAAGAGCGGGACGATCTCGCACTGGCGCAGGCGGCCGGAGAGCTGGTCGGTGAGTTCGCGGATGTCGCGCTCGCTGGGAAGGAAGACGAGGATGTCGCCGGAATCGCTCTCGCGCGTGATGCGTTCCACGGCCTCGACGGCGCCATCGATGTAGTGGAGCGCCTCGGATTTTGATGCGCGCTCGTCGCCCTCGGCGGCGTCGGAGCCGAGCGAGTCAAGGGGCGCGTAGATGACCTCGACGGGAAATGTGCGGCCCTCGACGTTGATGATGGGGGCGTCGTCGAAGGCGGTGCTGAAGGAGGCGGTGTCGATCGTCGCGGACGTGATGACGATTTTCAGTTCGGGGCGTTTGAAGCGCAGCGTGCGGAGATGGCCGAGGAGGAAGTCGATGTTGAGCGAGCGCTCGTGGGCCTCGTCGATGATGATGGTATCGTAGTCGCGTAGCATCGGGTCGCCCTGGACCTCGGCGAGCAGCATGCCATCGGTGAGAAACTTGATGATGGTGGCGGAGGTGGTCTCGTCGTTGAAACGAATCTTGCAGCCGACCTCGCGGCCCCAGACGACGCCGAGCTCCTCCGCGACGCGCTTGGAAACGGAGAGCGCGGCGACCCGGCGCGGCTGCGTGCAGGCGATGCGGCCGCGCGCGCCGCGACCGGCGGCGAGGCACATTTTTGGAATTTGGGTGGTTTTGCCGGAGCCGGTTTCGCCGGCGAGAATCACGACCTGGTGCGCGGCGATGGCCGCGGTGATTTCATCGGCGCGCGCGCTGATCGGCAGATCGGGCGGGAACTCGATGCGGAAAGGAAAAGCGGAGCTGGGTGATGGTGCCGGCACGGAAAGAGGCTTGAGATTCCGCGCGCGGGCGGGAATGACAACTCTTCCATGCAAACACCGCCCATCCTGCCGGAAGAGACCTTGCGCCGCGTGCTGCGCATCGCGCGGCTCGATGGCATGAGCGTGCTCGTGGTCGCCGGTTTGTTTGGCCTGCTTTCGGCGGTGGTGCATGACCACGGCGGCGCCGCCGTGGGCTTGTTGATCGCGGGCGCAGGGGCGGTGGAGCTGCACGGCGCGGGGCTTTTGCGGGCCGGCGATGGCCGGGGTATGAGCTGGCTGGTGGGCAGCCAGCTTTACCTGCTACTGAGTGTGCTTGGCTATGCCGCGTTGCGGCTGACGCACGTGGACCTCGAGCCGATGCGGATGCTCGTGACCGAAAAACAGCGCCTCGTCATCACGGAAGCGGGGCTGACGGAGGACCAGTTTCTCGGCACGATTTATTCCATGACCTATGCGGTGTTTGCCGTTGTCACGCTGATCTACCAAGGCGGCATGAGCATTTACTATCACCGTCGCCGGGCCGCCGTGAGCGCGGCATTGGCCCAGCTCGTTGCAGCCGAGGAGTAGAGCGAGCCGGGCCCGCCGGCCCGGGAACCGCCCCTTGACGGGCGGGAGGAAGCGACCCACGGTGCGGGGCGTTCCTTAACAGTTTTGTGGTCAGGCGGGAGTCATCGCGGCGTTTCCGCCGGGAGGGCTCCATCTGACCATGAAGCATAACAACCGATACGTCCACGTCGTGACTCCAAGCAAAGTCTCGGGGGTGGTGATCGCGAACGCGCCAAAGCTCGCAGAGCGGAACGCGCGCGCGGTCGCCGATTTCCCCAAGGCGGTGCGAATCGAGCAACGGCGTCGGGCAGAGCCCCACGACTGGGACGGGATGGCGATTCGTTTCGCCGACCGGCTTCGTCGATGGATTCGTCAGCTGCCGTGGCGCAAGGGCATCAAGCCGAGGGCCGCAGCTTAAACAAAGTCAACCACGCCGGGCCGGGAGAGCGATCTCCCGCCCCGGCTTTTTTGTGGGCGGAGGGGAGGAATGAGATGAAGCGCGTGGTCGAAGGCGGTGCTGACACTGTCGACCGGGGGAAAGCGGATTGCGGAGTGAAGCCGCTCCTACAGATGGGAGTGGGCGAGGGTGCGGATGCGGGTGCGGACGGCGGCGAGGCCGTTTTGGCGGGTAGGGGAGAGGTTGCGCGTGAGATCGAGGGCGGCGAGGGGATCGGCGTCACTGCCGGCGATTTCGGCGGGGACGGCGTCGCTAAAAAAATCCGTGAGGAGAATCACGAGGCCGCGCACGAGCGGAGAATCGGCGTCGGCGTGGAAGTGGAGCAGGCCGTCGCGAAGCTCGGCGGTGAGCCAGACGGCGGAAATGCAACCGAGGACGCGGTGCTCATCGGTGCGAATCGCGGGGAGTGGCGGATGGCGGCGGGCGCGATCGACGGCGAGGGTGAGGCGTTCGTGGACGTCGTCGATGGGGGCGAAGTCCTCGACGAGTTGGGCGAGTTTGGTTTCGAGAGACACGCGCGACGGGGCGGGGAAATCAGAACTGAAGATGTTTCACCGTGAGACCGTTATTTTGAAGCTGCTGGAGCGAGGCGATGCCGATCTTGAGGTGGTCGTTGACGTAGTTGGCGTCGACTTTTTCGTCGCTCTTGGCGGTCTTCACGCCTTCGGGGATCATCGGTTGGTCGGAGACAAGGAGGAGGGCGCCGGTGGGGATGGCGTTGAAAAAACCGGTCATGAAAATCGTGGCGGTTTCCATATCGACGGCCATGGCGCGGATTTTTTGGAGATATTTTTTAAAGACGTCGTCGTGTTCCCAGACGCGGCGGTTGGTGGTGTAGATGGTGCCGGTCCAGTAGTCGCGGGCGTGATCGCGGATGGTGGTGGAGATAGCTTTTTGGAGGGCGAACGCGGGGAGCGCGGGGACCTCAGGCGGAAAATAATCGTTGCTGGTGCCTTCGCCGCGGATGGCGGCGATGGGGAGGATGAGGTCGCCGATGGTGGCGCGGTGTTTCACGCCGCCGCATTTGCCGAGAAAGAGAACGGCCTTCGGGCTGATCGCGCTGAGGAGGTCCATGACGGTGGCGGCGGTGGCGCTGCCCATGCCGAAGTTGATGATCGTGATGTCGCCGGCGGTGGCGCTTTGCATCGGTTTGTCGATGCCGTGGACAGGGACCTTGTGCCACTGGGCGAAGAGCTGCACGTAGCGGGAAAAATTCGTGAGCAAGATATATTGCCCGAACTGTTTGAGGGGGACGCCGGTATAACGCGGAAGCCAGTTTCTGACAATTTGGCGGCGGGTCTTCATGCGAGAGGTTTGCCCGTGAAACGGGAGGAAGGCACGAAAAAGTTCGCGGAATGCAGCAGTGGGGGATGCCGAAAAAAACTTCGGAAATAAAAAAATGCGTCGATGACTGGAACATCTGTGCGCCTGTGCTATCTTCAGGACATAGAATTTCTCCTCCGCTTAGCGGGGGAGATTGGGGTAAGTAAGAAAGCAACGGCCGGCCGTCTAGGGGTAGACGGCCGGCCAACTTTTTGGGGCGCGCGAAGTCGGCAGGGAAACGGGCACGCCAGGGGGAGTTTGCCGCCAAAAAAGAAGGTCACGCGCCGGGAAAAGTTTCTGGGGCGGAGGGAGACAGAACTGCGAACAGCTGGTGGAGGGCAATGATTTCATGTGGCGGGGCCTCTCAGGCCTAACCAACTCCCCTCGGGGCTTCCCTCGGATAAAGGGTGGGTCGTGGAAAGCTCCCTCGGTCGGCTACGGCTCATCGCGTTCTTATTTCTCGTTGTGACGCGCTCGCGATCTCCCTCTGCTGAGCGCGTGGCACGGCATGATTTTTTGCATCCGCAGCCATTCTCGCATGAGCTTCATTCCACATCCCGTTGTTGTTTTTCTAATCGCGAATCTTATGTCGGTGACGTCGCTTGCAGCCGGTAGTGCTTCGGTGACGATCGGTGTATTTGGAAAAATCAAAGATGGCCGCGAGGCGCATCTTTACAGGCTGGTCAACGCAAGCGGGATGTCGGCCGATATCAGCGATTATGGCGGGATCGTCGTTCGGCTTTTGGCGCCGGACCGTCACGGGCGTTTTGCCGATGTTGTGCTCGGTTGCGCCACGCTCGACGACTACGTCAAGGCCTCGCCGTATTTCGGAGCAATTGTCGGTCGCTATGCCAATCGCATCGCGCGCGGTAAATTTTCCCTCGATGCAGCGAACTACACGCTCGCCACGAACAACGGCCCCTCGCACCTGCATGGCGGCAACATCGGCTACGACAAAGTTCTCTGGACGGCCACGCCGCTGCTAACGGACAACACGCCCGGCCTTGAACTTCGCTATCGCAGTGCCGACGGCGAGGAGGGCTACCCCGGCAACGTGGACCTCACGGTTCGCTATTGGCTGACCAACGACAACGGACTTAAAATCGAATATCACGCGACGGTGGACCAGGCCACTCCGCTCAACCTGACGAACCACACCTACTTCAACCTCAAGGGCGAAGGCAGCGGCGACATTCTCGATCACGTTCTCACGCTCAAAGCCGCGCGTTACACGCCGGTTGATGCGGACCTGATCCCCACGGGCGAACTGGCTGCAGTGGGGGGCACGCCGTTCGATTTCACTACGCCGCACCTGATCGGCGAGCGCATCGCCGCAGCCCACGAGCAGCTCAAGCTCGGCCACGGTTACGACCACAACTGGGTGCTCGATCATCCGCCGGCCCAGCTGTCTCTCGCCGCCTCCGTCGATGAACCCGCGAGCGGACGTCGCCTCGAAGTGTGGACGGAGGAACCCGGCGTGCAGCTCTACACCGCGAATTTTCTCGGCGGCACCGGTAAAAGCGGCCGCGCCTACGCGCCGCGCGGCGCCTTCTGTTTGGAGACGCAGCATTTTCCCGATTCGCCGAACCGCCCGAATTTCCCGAGCACCATCGTGAGGCCGGGCACCGCCTACCACACGACTACGATCTATAAATTCCTGACGCGCTGACAGCCCCGGATTTTTTCGGGTAAACTGGAGGAGCGGTTTTACGCCGCGATTCCGAAAAATCATCGCGGCGTAAGGCCGCTCCTCCAGCGAGCGGGCCAAGCCTCCATCGCGAATCACGGCGCGGTTTTTCCCGCAACCACCGGCCAGCCGGCTTCGTCCCATGAGAGCTTTTCGATGCGAAGCTTGGAGCGTCCGCGTTCGTCGGAGGCGTCGTAGCCGTGGAAGACGAGGTAATCGACGCCGTCGAACGTGCAGACCGCATTGTGGCCGACGCCATACCATTTCGCATCGCCGGCCAGCAGGATCGAGCCGCCGCGGCGCGCGAGTGGTTCACCGACGCGGTCAACATAGGGGCCGGTGCAGCTCTGGGCTCGGCCGACGATCATTTTGTAATCACTCTTCGCGCCGCGGCAGCAGTAGTCGATCGAGGCGAAAAGATAAAAATATCCCCCGTGATTGAAGATGAACGGGGCCTCGATCGCATTGCCACCGGCGTCGATGGGATTGCCCGGAGGCGCGGCGGGATTGGGCGCGTCGGGGTCGCGCTGGCGGCTGGCGATGGTGGGCAACGTATCCAGTGATTCGGCGAGGCCGAGTCGGTCAGGCGTGAGTTGGATGATTTTCAGGCCCGACCAAAAGGAGCCGAAGGCGAGGTAGGGCGTGCCGTCGTCGGCAGTGATGAGGTTGGGATCGATGGCATTCCAATTGGTGACGCCGGGAATCGATTGGATGAGTTTCCCGTGATCCTCCCATTTGAATTTTGAGTCATGCGGATCGAGCGTGGTGTTCGTCGCGACGCCGATGCAGGAGGTGTTTTTCCCGAACGCGGACACCGAGTAGTAGAGAAAATATTTTCCGCCGTGTTCGCTGATATCGGGCGCCCAGATGGATCCCGCAAAAGTCGGCACCGCGGCCACGGCCCACGCGGGCGGGGTGGTGAAGACCGGTTGCTCGCGCTGCCAATGCACGCGGTCGCGCGACGACCACACCGCGATGCCCCGTCCGGTGGCGAACAGGTAGTAAGTGTCGCCTTGGCGAATCATCACGGGGTCATGCACGGGCACGTCGGTGATGAGTTCCCCGGTGAGCGCGGGCGCCGGTTGGCCGTGGAGCGCGGTGCCGGTGAGCAGCAGGAGGAGGCAGGAAAAAGATTTCAGCATCGCGGGATTTTCGGGGCAGGGCGGGGCGGTGGAAATTGAAGCGGAGACCGGGAGACGATGGAGCTGATTGAACACACGCGCGCGCAAATCACAAGAGGCGGGGCGGTGGCGAGGGGCTGGCTGATGGGAGCGAGCAGCGGAGCTGGATTTTTTGCGCGGTTTTGGGGGCGGCGGGTGTTAGAGAGAAACCAGCATGAAGGATGACGCCGAACTTTTGCGCCGCTACGTCGAGGAGAAATCGGAAGAGACGTTTGGCGAGCTCGTGCGGCGGCACATCGATTTTGTTTACGCGTCCGCGCTGCGCCAGACGCGGGGCAACGCGCCCCTGGCGCAGGACGTCGCGCAGGTGGTTTTCACCGATCTCGCGCGCAAGGCCGCGGCGCTCGCCCGACACGAAGTCGTGGTCGGCTGGCTGCACACCGCCACGCGGTTTGCCGTGGCGAAAGCGATCCGGGCCGAGAGCCGCCGGCAGATGCGGGAGCAGGAGGCCTTCGCGATGAACGAAGTGCCGCATGAATCCGCGGTGCCGGCGGATTGGGAGCGACTGCAACCGGCGCTCGGTGTGGCGCTGGCGAATCAGGTGGGCGACGCGGCGCTTCGGTCTGCGATTTGGGCGCGCGGGGGTGTGCGGGCTGGGGAATTTATTCGCCGGCCTCGCGATGATCGCGGCGACGCAGGTGCACGATCCCCACGCCGCCATCGGACTCATCTCGCTGGCGGTGGCGGCGACGATGTTCACGCTGGGCGCGACGTGGGGCACGTGCCTCGACATCGGTGGCGCGCACGCGGGCGTCGTGAGCGCCGCGATGAACACGGCGGGTCAGGTGGGAAGTTTTTTCTCCCCACTGCTCGTGACGTGGCTGCTGGAAAAGTTTGGCGACTGGAACGCTCCCGTGCTGGCGATCGGTGGCCTCTTCATCGCGGGCGCGTTCTGTTGGGGCGTGATCGATCCGCGTGACCGGGTGTTCGAGTGACCGGGGGCCTGGCTTTTATTTTTTAGCAAAAAAAACGACGGGCTCACTTCGGCTTGGGCGAGGCGGGCGAAGATTCCCGGTGCGGTTTAGCGCGCGGCGGCTACTTATAGCTGAAGCCACCCATGATCGAAGACGCTGAACTGCTCCACCGCTATGCCGGCGAAAAATCCGAGGCGGCGTTTGCCGAATTGGTGCAGCGCCATGTGAACTTCGTCTACGCCTGCGCGCTGCGGCGGGTGGGTGGCGACGCGCATCTCGCGGAGGATGTGACGCAGCAGGTGTTCACGGCACTGGCGCGGAGTGCGGCGGCGCTGGCCCGGCGCGAAACGTTGAGCGGATGGCTTTTCACGACAGCGCGCAACGCGTCGGCCCAGGTTGTGCGCGGCGAGCGCCGTCGCCGGGACCGTGAACAGGAGGCCCACATCATGAATGAACTCAGTTCTTCCTCCGCGAACGACGCCGATTGGCAACGACTGCGTCCGGTGCTCGACGACGCGATGGACCAGTTGAACGACGACGACCGGCAGGCGGTGCTGCTGCGTTTCTCCGAGGAAAAATCATTCGCCGAGATTGGCGCGCGATTGCGGCTGACGGAAAACACGGCGCGGATGCGCGTGGATCGGGCCTTGGAAAAAATGCACGCGATGCTCTCGCGGCGCGGCGTGACATCGACGACGGCGGCGCTGGGGATGGCGCTCGCGAATCAGGTGGGCGTGGCGGCACCGGCGGGACTGGCGGCGAGCGTGACGGGCACGGCGCTGGCTGCGGGCGCGGCGGCGGGATCATTTTTAACCTTTATGAGCACGAGCAAAATTACCCTCGGTGTTGTCGGAGTCTTCGCCGCGCTGGCGACTGGCACCGCCGTTTATCAGTCGGCAGAATTGCGCCGTCGCGATGCGGCGCTTGCCACCGCGAACGCCGGACAGGAAAGCCTGCGGGCAAAGTTGCGCGAGCTGGAGGGCCGCATCGCTGCCGAGACGAAGCACACGCAGGCGGCGGAGGAGGACAGCGCCAAGCTGTTGAGTGCCGTCGAGGGCGTGCGGGCGAGTCAGGCGGCACAGGCGGCGGCACCCATCACGCACGACACGGTCGACGCGCGTTACCAACACGCGCAGGATCTGGCGAGCAACGGGAACTGGGAGGCGGCGCTGCCGGAACTTCTCTGGTGTTACGACGAGGGGATGGTGCGCGTTGAGAGTTACGTCGGGGTGCGCAACAGCTTTTTGTTGGGAGAGCTCATGAAGCTCGCGTTGAAGTATCCGCCGGCGATGGCGGCGATGAAGGAACGCCGAGACCGCGCCGAGCAACGGATGCTCGCAAGCACCGGTGATTTCCAGGCCGCGATGGATTTTGCATCGTTGAACAGCACGCTCGGCGACAATAGTCGCAACCTTGAGACGTTTGACAAGCTGCCGCCCGGCGATCGGCGCCGAAACGGGCTGCTCGCGCGCATGGAGGATCAGCTCATCGCGGCGCAGCGTTATGGCGATATCGCGCAGTCCCGGCCCTTTGCCGCGATGAGTTCGCAGTTCGAAAGTCTCACCGAAGAGCCGCCGGACTTGAGCGATTCGCCCGACGAGGGTTTCCGCAAGGTCCACCACGACTACATCGTCAACTCGACCGCCGAAAATATCGAAGTTTTGGCCGGTGCGGGCGACCTCGAGCATGCGCGTTCGCTCGCAGCCAAATTATTCGCCTACGATGGTTCGGGTGAAACGAAGTTGATCGTCCAGCAACATCTCGCGCGGGCTGCGCATCAGGAGCTGAGGACCACGCCGACGAAGTAAGGGACAGCTTGGCGATGGGACGGCGAAAATCCTCACCGGTATCGCCCGTCTACACCAATCAACAAGACTTGAACATGGGCTTGACCGCCGCCGCGGATTTCCGACGTGAGACGCTCGGCCTTTGGAGACGTGGAGTCACCGGTGGCTAATATGGGCGGTTAGCCGTCCACCGCGAAAATTTCCACGGGCTCGGCGCGGCCTTTGACGGGGACGGTGCCGAGGGGGCGGAAGGTGCGCACGGCTTTTTCGGAGGGCCGGTCGGAGACCGGCCCTACTTGGGAGGCGGCCATGGTCGCGGCGGTGGCGATGATGCTCGTGCGATACTCGGGCGTGCGCGTGAGCGACTCGATGCGCGCGGCCACGTTTACGCCGTCGCCGATCACGGAATAATTCAGGCGGCGGTGGGAGCCGATGTTGCCGGCGACGATGCGGGCGGTGTTGATACCGATACCGATGCCGAGGGGAGCGCGGCCCTCGGTGGCAAGCTCGGCGTTGAACGCGACGAGTGCGCGCTCCATCGCGAGGGCGGCGGCGAGGGCGCGGGAAGGCGCGTCGCTTTGCGCCACGGGCGCGCCGAAGAGGGCCATGATCGCGTCGCCGATGAATTTGTCGATGACGCCGCCCTGCTCCTCGATAGCGGCGCTCATGCGGTCAAGATAACGGTTCAGGAGCGTGAGGAGTTCGCGCGGGGGCAGTTGCTCGCTGAGCGTGGTGAAGCCGCGGAGATCGGCGAAGAGGATGGTGACTTCGCGTTCCTCGCCGCCGAGGGTGGCGCCGTCGCGCATGAGTTGGGCGGCGACTTCGGGGGAGACGTTTTTATCGAGGAGATCGCGGACGCGGTCGCGTTCGGCGAGGCCGGCGGACATGCGGTTAAAGGATTCGGCGAGGCGGCCGAGTTCGTCGGTGCGATCAAGGGTGATGGTGGTGGCGTAGTCGCCGCGGGCGATGACGGCGGTGTGCGCGGCGAGCTGCTGGACGGGGCGGGTGAGGCGGCGGGCGAAGCCGGCACCGATGAGCGCGGCGAGGAGGAGGCTGCCGGCGCCGACGACGAGGAGCACGTTTTCGAGGCGCTGGGCGGGGGCGAGTTTTTCGTCGAGCGAGTAGCGGAGTTCGAGGGTGGCGGGAGCGGAGCCGGTGGTCGGAAGAATTTGAGGGCGCGAGATGAGTTCGCCGGGCGGAGTGGCGGTGGTGGCGAGCACGGTCGGGCCGTGGCGGAGGAGGCTTTCGACGCCGGTGGAGTCGTGCAGCTCGTCGAGGAAGGCGCGGTCGAGGGGAAAGCCGATGGCGATCCATGCGACGATGTCGGGGGCGCGGAGTGGGACAATGGTGAGGGAGTAGAGGGTGCCGTCGATGAAACCGTAGCTGGTGGCGCGGGGGTTGGGGCTTTCCGAGGCGTCGGCCTGGAGTTGGAGTGGGCGATAAATATTTTCGGCGGAGGGGCCGTCGCGGGTCTCGGCGAGGAGTTTGCCCTCGAGGGAGAGCAGGGCGGCGAGGCTGGCGCCGACGCGACCGCGGACATTCGCCATAACGGAAGTCAGCGTGTCGCGGTCGGTGGTGGTGGCCGCGAGAGTTTCACGGAGCCCGGTGTCGAAGGAGAGGGCTTCGGTGCGGCCGGCGAGGTCGGTGTTGCGTTGCTCGACGTTTTTCAGGAAACGGCGGGAAGCTTCGGTGAGCTGGCGGTCGATCTCGCGATGGGCATCGGCGCGGTGGACGCGAGCGATGAGGAGGAAGGCGACGAGTTGCGCGCCGCCGGTCAGCGTGAGGATCAGCGCGAGGAGTTGCGCGCGGAAGGAGCGGAAACGCATCGGGCGGGGGCGGGGGGCGGAGGAGGTTATTTGTAACCGCCGCCGCTTTTCTCGGTGCTGCGGCGGATGCGGCGGTCGGGTTTCAGCGTGAGGGCGATGGCGAGTGGCGCGCTGGTCGCGGAGGAAAGGGTGAGTTCGCGGGTGTCGGTTTTCGCGAGGCGCGGGTGCCAGATTTCGAGGCGGTAGCGGCCGGGCGGTGCGTCGGCGAGCGTGGCGGTGCCGGCGGTGGTGGAGAGGGCAAACCAAGGGGTTTCCAGCACGACGATGTAGGCGACCATCCAGTCGTGGATGTTGCAACCGAGGGCGACGACGCCGGGTTGATCGAAGACGATGGGTGCCTTGTCTTCACCGGCGTAGAGCGGGAGCGTGAATTTTTTCGCCGGCGAAAGCGAATAGCACTGGTGCTGCTCGGTATCTTTGTTGGGAAAACTGACGCGTGAACCGACGACGATGGGGGTGACGTAGGGGATGAACTCCTGTCCGCGCTGCATCACGATCAGCGGGGCGGCGGGCGGGGTGAGTTTCGTCGGCGGATTCGACGGGCTCACCGCCGGCGGATCGAGCGGCACGAGTGAGACGACGGCATCGGCGATGGGCTGGCCCTTGGCGTCGGTGAGTTTTACCTCGAACGCGGCGGTGGCGAAGGGCGCCAGCGCGAGGGCGAAAAAAATCCAGCGGGCGGGAAGCGGGAGGCGCGGCACGCTTCAGAATTGGCGGGTCACGGCGACGGAGACAAGGTGGTTCACGTAGCGCACGGGCTGGCGGGTGGTGTCGCGATATTCGTAGCCGAGAGTAAGCGTGGTCGCGGGGTCGAGGGTGCGGGTGAGTGCGAGGGCGCCACCGAGGGTGTGCGCGTCGAGCGAGTAGGCGACGAAGGGGCGGCCGAAGGTGTTGTTGAGCTCGCGGATTTTTGCGAGGGCGACGAGGTCGGTGCGCGGGGGCGTGGCGTAGGCGAGGACGTCGCCGCGGCGGTAGCGGACGGTGGCGTGGAGGCTCCACTCGGGAGTGAGTTCGCGGGAGACGCCGAGTGAGCCTTCCTCGCCGGTGCGGTCGAAGAGGGTGGCGCGGGCATCGTGGCGGGCGCGTTCATAGGTGAGGGAGAAGCGCGTGCTTTCATCGAGGCGTTGCCGCCACGCGAGCGCCGCGCTGCCGGCGAGGCCGGAGCGGCGGGCGTCGTGCGCCGCCACGCCGGTGGAGGCGAGTTCGACGCTGATGATGGGAGCGAACGGGCCGAGGCCGAACTTGTGCGCGTAGGTGAGCGTCGGCCCGAGGGCGGCGCGATTGAGAGACTCGAAGCGCGGTGACGCTTCGGCTTCGAGACGCGCGCCGAGGAAGAGGGAATCGTCGCGGCCGAGGGAGAAGCGGTGCGTGGAGGCGGCGTCGACGCGGAGTTGGAGGGCACCGATAATGTCGGAGGCGCGATCGGCGTTAGAGGCGTTGCTTTGCCAGGTGGCAGTGGTCGTGAGCGTCGGCGCCCAGCCGGCGGCGCAGGCGAGGAGCGGCGCGAGGAGGAGAACGGCGAGGAGTTTTTTCACGGCGGGGTTTTCCAAAGCTACATCGCGCCAAGAGGCTTTAGGCAATCTTCCCCGGTGAAGCGCGGGGGCGGTTTCGCGCGCCCCGCCATTCCGCCACGCCCGCGGCGGCGAGCGCGGCGAGGCTCACGAAGGCACCGAGCGCGAGCCAACGGGAACGATAGCGAAACTCGACCACGCTCTCGCCGGCGGGGACGAAGGCGGCGCGCATCCAGCCATTCGCCGGCAGTGCATCCTCGGCGGTGCCATTCACCAGCACGCGCCAGCCCGGATACCACGGCTCGGCGAGCACGAGCAACTGTGGCTGCGCCGCGCGCACTTTTAACGTCACGTGGTTCAAACCGAATTCCGTAAACGCGATCTCGCCCGGTGCGCCCGGGCGCAATCCCGCGATGCGGACGTCCGGTGTTTCCAACACCGCGGTGGTTTGGGCGGAAGCGAGGGCGGCGGTGCGCCGGCCCGCTTGTCTCCAGTCGGTTTCGACTGCGACTGAGCCGGTCAGCCAAGCGCGCGGAAGATCCGGGGTCGCCTGGGTGACGAGCGTTTTGGCGTGCGGATCGTAACCGAGCTGCAGTCCGAAACCGCGCACCGGCCACGGCAGCCGCGCGTCGAAATCCACGAACGAGGGGAAGTCAGTGTAGTTCGGCGGTTCCGCGCCGATCGCCCAATGCGAGACCGAACGCGCGCGCGCAAGCACCAGCGATTCGTAGCCGAAGAGCGAACTGTAGCCGAGCCGCATGCCCGCGTTGTTGTGCGCGACGCTGATCGGCAGATACGCGCGAGGCGGCGGCTGGCCGGCGCGCCGCAATCCTGCCTGCGTGAGCGCGGGGACGATTTTTTCCTCCAGCCGCCTCACCCGGTCCTGTGGGTAACCGTTTTTGTAGAACATCAGCACGACCAGGAGTTCGGCGGCGATCAGGGCCGCAAAGATGATCGGGGCGCGCCCCGGTGAGTTTCCGCCGGCATCGACGCGCGTGGTCCAATATCCGGCGGCCATCGCGGCCAGCAGGAATCCCGCCGGCAGCAGCGCCCAGTCGGTGCTCGGCGCCCCGGCGTCCAAGACCGGCGAGGGGAAAAGTGAAAGCAGCAGGGCGAGCCCGAACAGGCCGGCGAGGCCCAGGGTGAGTCGCCGCCAGCCCCGTTTTTCCTGCGCCGAGGCAAACACCGCGGCGCTCAGCGCGAGCAACCACCCGAGCGCGACGCCCCAGCGCGCATGGAGACGAAACGAGGAGTAGCCGGGTAGAAAATCCACGAGCCACTGGTGCAGCCCCGTGCCCGGTGCCACCGCCAAAAAGACGATCGTCGCCGTGGCGAGGGCGAGCGCCCGCGCCGCACGCAGATACCACAACCCCAGTCCGGCCACACCCATGACGGCGAGCAACACCCCGGGATAAATCATCACTTCATAATCCCACAGCCGGATGGGATCGCCGAAGAAAGTGTAGAGCGAGGGCAGCGTTTTCAAGGCGAGCGGCCCGACGGCGCTCAACGCCGCGAGCCGGGCGCCGCGGTTGCTCTGCCCGATCAGCTCCGTCATCGGCAGGAGGGCGATGGCGCTGAGTGCAAATCCCCACGTGTAGCCCGCGACCGCGCCGAGCCCGGCGCGCCACAGGATGCGCCAGCCGGCGGACGAGGGAGCGGCCGCCCATCGTGCGATTCCCATGACCGCCACCAGCACGCCCGTGCACCAGAAGACCTGCGGCGCGCCTTCGAGCAGCTGCCACGCCACGACGAGGGCCAGACGCGCGACCGTGCGTGGCTGTAAATCTTCGCGCAGGCGGAGGAACGCGGCGAGCACCGCCGGCAACGTCAGAAACGAAATGACATACTGCACATGGCCGGCATGCGCGTGGCCGAGCAGTTTCGGGTTGAAGGCGAAACACCAGCCGGCGCCCAAGGCCGCCCAGCGCGCGGCGTCAAAGCGCCGGGCGACATCCGCCGTCGCGTGGATCGCCCACGCCGCGTGCAGCGACACCAGCAGCCACGCCCCCACGGGCGCTCCGCACAGCAAATAAAACAACGATCCTGGCCACAGCGCCACCGCCTGCGGATCCGCCAGAAAAGGCCGGCCGAGACTCGCGTAGGGATTCCACAGCGGAAGCTCGCCGGCGCGCAGGCTCGCGCGAAAGAAATCCTGATACGGCTGCAAAATCCCGATAAAATCCACGGACTGCAGCGGCCCCGTCGGCACGAAAAAAATCAACGCCCACGCCGCTAGGCACAGCGAGAGCGAGACGAGCCATGGGCGCGGCGAATCCGCGGGTGCGCCGCGCGGAGCCGCCGCGACAGTCGTGGAATTGAGGGGAGAAGCCGGCGCCATGCGATGGACTCAACGAGACCGGAGCTGCGGCTCGGCGGCAATCCCGGAAGAATTTCCCGCGCCCGCGAAGCCGCCGCGGAGCGTCGGGCGGGGACGAACCAGACGGGATTTCACAGCAGGGTTTTCAAAACGAGCCAGAGATTTTCGGCGATGATGGCATGGCCGGCGGGCGTGGGGTGGATGCCGTCGGGTTGGTTGAGCTTCGGGTGACCCCCGACGCCGTCGAGGAGGAAAGGGACCAGCGCGAGGTGGTTTTTGGCCGCGAGCGCGGGATACATCGCGGCAAAGGTCTTGGCGTAATCCTCGCCCATGGAGCCGGGCATCATCATGCCGGCGAGGAGGATTTTGGCGGCGGGATCCCGGGCGCGCACGCGGTCAATGATCGCCTGGAGATTTTTTTCGGAAATGGCGGGAGCGACGCCGCGGAGGCCGTCGTTGCCGCCGAGCGCGAGGACGAAGATGTCGACCGGCTGGCGCAGAATCCAGTCCACGCGACGCAAGCCGCCGGCGGTGGTTTCACCGCTGAGGCCGGCGTTGACGACCCGCCAACGTGGACCGGACGCGGGCGTATCGGCGGCGCCGGTGGGCGCGGGGAGGGCGTTGAGTTTTTCCTGAAGGAGCGCGGGGAAGGCGTCGGTGGCGGGGCTTTCGAGGCCGTAGCCGGCGGTGAGGCTGTCGCCGAAGAAGACGATGGTTTTTTCAGGCGTGAACTCCGCGGCGGAGGAAAAAGAAGCGGTCAGGACCAAACCTAGCAGGAAGAAAAGCCGGGCGCCGGCCGGTGCGGCGAGACGGCGCGGCGCGGATGCGACCGCTGGTGTTGATTTTAGACCGATCAGCATCTCCGGCTTCCTTTCGGGTGATTCGTGTGTTTCGTGAGCACCTCAAATGAGTGTTCAAACGATCCTGAAAGTCGAGCGGCTCACGAAAAGCTACGCGACGGCGGCGGGGCCGTTGACGGTGTTGCGCGAGGTGAGCTTCGAGCTGATGGCGGGGGCGAGCCTCGCGATCGTCGGGCCGAGCGGCAGCGGAAAGACGACGCTGCTCGGGCTGTGCGCGGGGCTGGACCGCGCGTCCGCCGGGACGGTGAGCGTGGCCGGCGCGGAGCTGGGCCGGCTCGACGAGGACGGGCGCGCGCGGGTGCGGAACGCGCACGTGGGTTTTGTGTTTCAGAATTTTCAACTCATCCCGACGCTCACGGCGCTGGAGAATGTGCTCGTGCCACTCGAGCTGCGCGGCGAGGGCGGAAGAGAAACCGAGGCCGAGGCGCGGGCTCTGCTCGGGCGCGTGGGGCTCGGCGAGCGTTGCGAACACTATCCCGTGCAGCTCTCCGGCGGCGAGCAGCAGCGCGTGGCATTGGCGCGGGCGTTCATGAACCGGCCGAAGATTTTGTTTTGCGACGAGCCGACGGGGAATCTCGATGGCGACACGGCGGCGGCGATGGTGGAGCTGGTGTTTGGATTGAACCGCGAGAAGGGCACGACGCTCGTGCTCGTGACGCACGATCTGGAGCTGGCGCGGAAGTGCCAGCGGGTGATCCGGCTGAAGAACGGCGCGGTGGTGAGCGATGAAGCGGTGCAGGCCGAAGCACGCGCGTGAACACGCTCGGTCAAACCACGGATTTAAGGCGTCGGAATTTTGGCCGCGAAAAGGCGCAAGATTTCCCACTCCTTCGTCTGCCTCTCCTGCGCGCCTATAGGCGCAATGGCAGCTCTGCCGGAGGCCTCGGGAATTTTGCGCTTTCTTGCGGCCAAAATTTCTGGAGCCCAGGGCAGGTGCAGCGCGGATTTATCGGGGGCGAAGCATGAACTTCATCCTTAAAATGGCGTGGCGGGATTCGCGGGCTTCGCGGCGGCGGCTCGCGCTGTTTTCGTTTTCGGTGGTGCTCGGCATCGCGGCGCTCGTCGCGATCGGGTCGTTCACGGTGAACCTGAAGCAGGCGATCGACGACCAGGCGAAGGGCTTGCTCGGCGCGGATCTCGTCGTGACTTCGCGCGCGGCACCGGATGCGGCGTTGCAGAGCTACCTTCAAGCGCTCGGCGGCGAGCGGTCCACGACGCGCGAGTTTTCCTCGATGCTGGTTTTCCCGACGGCGGCGAACGCCACGCGGCTCGTGCAGGTGCGCGCGGTCGAGGGGAATTTCCCTTTCTACGGCGACTTTGAAACGCTGCCCGCCGACGCTCCCACGCGGCTCCGCGCGGGCGAGCCGGTGGTGATTCTTGAAGAGACTTTGATGACGCAGTTCGGCGTGAAAGCCGGCGATGCGGTGCGACTCGGCAAGGCGACGTTCACGGTCGCGGGGGCGCTGAAAAAAGTGCCGGGCGAATCGTCGGCCATCGCGACGTTTGCACCGCGGGCGTTTATTCCGATGAGCGCGCTCGCGGCGACGGAGCTGACGAACAAGGAGAATCTCGCGATGCATCGCGTGCTCGTGAAACTGCCGCCGGGCCGCGACGCCGAGGCGATCGACCGCGAGATCCGGGATAAATTTCGCGGCCAGCGCGTCTCGGCCACGACGGTCGCCGAGCGCAAGCGCAACCTCGGCGCGGCGCTGACGAACATCGAGGGTTTTTTGAATCTCGTGGGTTTTATCGCGCTCTTCCTCGGCGCGATCGGTGTGGCGAGCGCGATCCACGTTTATGTTCGCCAGAAGATCACGACGGTCGCGGTGCTGCGCTGTCTCGGCGCGAGCGCCGCGCAAAGTTTCTCCGTGTATCTGGTGCAGGGGCTGGCGCTGGGAATATTCGGCGCGCTGCTCGGTGGCGCGCTCGGCGTGGCGTTGCAACTCGCGCTGCCCGTGGTCCTGAAAGGCATGCTGCCATTTCACGTGGATTTTTTCGTGGCATGGGCGGCGGTCGGGCGGGGGATGGGCGCGGGGCTGGTGATCTGCCTGCTGTTCACGCTGCTGCCGCTGCTCGCGGTGCGGCGGGTGTCGCCGCTCGTGGCGTTGCGCTCGGCTTTCATCGAGCGGACCGGTGCGACCGACCCCTGGGGCATCATCCTCGGCGCGCTGATCGTGGTGGCGGTGGCGGGTTTCGCGGATTGGCAGACGCACAGCCTGAAGATCGGGCTCGGGTTTACCGGAATGCTTGCGCTCGGCTTCGGCGTGCTGGCGGGGCTCGCCGCGCTGGTGGCGTGGGCGGCGAAGCGGTTTGTGCCGCGCGGGCTGCCCTACGTGGTGCGGCAAGGCGTGGCGAATCTCCACCGGCCGAACAACCGCACGGTGCTGCTGCTGCTCTCGCTCGGGCTGGGGACGTTTTTAATTCTCACGCTCTACCTCACGCGCACGACGCTGCTGCGCGAAATCGACTCGGCGGGCGGCGGCTCGCGGCCCAATCTTTTGTTCTTCGACCTTCAGGACGACCAGATCGAGGCGTTCGACAAACTCGTGGCGGCGCAAGGCACCCCCGTCGTGCAACAGGCCCCGATCGTGACGATGAAAATCGCCGCGCTCAAGGGCCGGCCCGTGCAGGAGCTGATGCGCGCGCGCTCGGCGCCACGCGAAACGCCTCCGGCCGAGGGCGGCGCCACCGGTAATCGCGGCGGCCGCGTTTCGAACGGGATGCTCGGGCGCGAGTATCGCTCGACGTTTCGCGGCAAACTCTCGGGCACGGAACGCGTGGTGGCGGGAAAATTCGAAGGCGCGGTTTCGCCGGGCCTCGCGGTGGTGCCCATCTCGGTGGAGGAAAGTTTTCTGAAAAGCCTGCAACTCGAGCTCGGCGACGAAATCGAGTGGGACGTGCAGGGCGTGCCGATGAAGACCAAGGTCACCAGCGTGCGCTCGGTGGAGTGGCGGCGGCTGGACTCGAATTTCTTCGTGGTGTTTCCCGAGGGCTCGATCGAAGGCGCGCCAAAAACCTACGTGGCGGCGCTGCGCACGGCGACGCCGGCGGACTCGGCGCGCGTGCAGCGGGAAGTCGTGGCGGCGTTTCCGAATGTTTCCGCCATCGACCTCGCGCTCATCATGGAGGCGCTCGACGGCATTTTCTCGAAGGTGGCGTTTGTGATCCAGTTCATGGCGCTCTTCACGGTGGCGACGGGCGTGATCGTGCTTGTGGGCGCGGTGCTCAACGGGCGTTTTCAACGCGTGCGCGAGACGGTGCTCCTGCGCACACTCGGCGCGTCGCGCCGGCAGCTCGTGCAAATCCAGCTCGTGGAATACGCGATCCTCGGCGTGCTCGCCGCCGTGGTCGGTGGCGGGCTGGCGATCCTGGGCAATGCGCTGCTCGCGAAATTTGTCTTTAAGCTTTCGCCCTCGGCGCCGCCGCTGATGGTGCTGGGCGCGGTGGCCGCCGCGGCGAGCGTGACGCTCATCACGGGCCTGCTGGCGAACCGCGGAGTGACCGATCATCCGCCGCTGGAAATCCTGCGGCAGGAAACGTAGGGGTTTTTCCGTCGCAGATGTCGTTCGGCGGAGTCCTCGTTTGACACGCGCGCGGGGAATCGAGTTTCTCCCTGCCGTGCCGCGGCTCCGGTTCATCGTCGCTCTCCTTCTGGCCACGCTGTGGCTGCCGGCGACCCTGCACTGTGCGCTGGAAAAAGCCGGCCTGATCGCGGCGGATGCGGGCGACGCGCAAGATGGCGATCATCGCGCGACGGATGACTGCGCCACGGTGGAGGCCGGGCACTACAAGGTCTCCGACGTTTCGCCGGGCCCGGCCGCGCCTTTCCTTTTTGCCTGCTTCGAGCTGGGCGAGGTTTTTTCGCCCGAGACGATCATCCTCCCGAGGGTTTCGCCCGAGCGTTCCGATTGCCCGCTGGAAGTGCCGCGAACGTGGCACTTCCTCGTGCGCGCCGCGCTTCCGGCGCGAGCACCGTCGTTGGTTTCATAAATCCCGGGCTCCTGCGCGAGCCCGTGGCGTTTCCGCGTGCGCCTGGTGCGCCGCGTTCCACCCCGGGCGGCCCGTCGGCCGCGCTCAACGTCCCGTCTCGTTTTGTTTATGAAGCTGAAATTTCCCCTCTCCGTTCTTCTCCTCGCGGTCCCGCTGACCGCCGCCGATGCGCCCGTTTCCCTCGACGCGTTGGTCGACGAAGCGGTCGCGCATAATCCCGAGCTCGCGTTCTACACCGCCGAGATCGACGCCGCCCGCGCGGGCATCCGCGTGGCCGGTGCGGCGAAAGATCCCGAGCTCGCCGTGCAGGCGGGGCACAAGCGCACGCGGGATTCTGCTGGCGTGCTCGCCGGCGAAGGCACGGCGTGGTCCGTCTCGCTCTCGCAAACTTTCGAGTGGCCCGGGCGCCTCGCGCTCCGCAAGGCCATCGCCAACCGCGAGGTCGCCCACGCCGAGCTGGGCCTCGCCCGCTTTCAGGCCGCCCTCGCGTCCCGGGCGCGCACATTGGCCTACGGGCTTTTCGCTGCGCAGGAAAAAGCCGCTGCTGCCGCCGAGGTCGCGGAGCGTTTCCGCGCGTTGAAGGAAACTTTTCTGGCGCGCGATCCGGCGGGCCTCACGCCGTTGCTCGATACGCGCGTGATCGAAGCGCAGGAACTCGCGCTCCAGCGCCGCGCCACGGAGGCGACTCTCGCCGCCCACGCCGCGTTGGTGGAGCTGAACCAACTGCGCGGGCTTCCGTTGCAAACCCCCGCCCGCGCCGCCGGCGGCAAACTGGTGTTTCACGCCGCGCCCGCGCTCGACGAACTCCTCGCCGCCGCGCGCGAAAACCATTTTGAGTTTCGCTCGAAGAAACTCGAGTTGGAGCAACAAGGCTTCGCGGTCCAGCTCGCGCGCAACGAGCGCCGCCCGAGTTTCACGGTGAGCCCGTATTTTTCCCGCGAATCGTCCGACAGCCGCGATTCCACGGTCGGTCTCGGACTCAGCGTGCCGCTGCCGCTCTCCTCGCGCGGTCGCGCGGGCGTCGATGTGGCCGAGGCCCGCCGGCGTCAGGCGGAAACCGCCGTGTTGATCGCGCAGCGTGAGATGGAGCGCGAGGTGATCGCCGCCGCGCAGACGTTTGCCGCCAAGCGTGAGGAAACGGAACGCTGGTCGCCGGAGTCCGCCGAGAAATTCCGCGAGGCCGCCGCGCTCGCCGACCGCCACTACCGGCTCGGCGCCGTGCCGCTCGCCACCTACGTCGGGTTGCAAACCGCCTACCTCGACGCCGTGGACGCGCTCCTCGACACGCAGCGCGAGACGCTCGAAGCCGGTCTGCGCCTCCAGCTCCTCACCGGGCTCAATTTCCACGCCGTCGAACTCGCGCCATGATCGACCGCATCCTCGAATTCTCCCTCCGCCAGCGCGCCCTTGTGCTGCTCGTCGCCGCGCTGTTGCTCGCTGTCGGCCTCTGGTCCGCGGTGCATCTGCCGATCGACGCCGTGCCCGACATCACCGGCGTGCAGGTGCAGATCAACACCGAGATCCCCGCGCTCGCCGCCGAGGAATCCGAAAAACTCGTCACCCTGCCCATCGAGCTCGAACTCGCCGGCCTGCCCGGCGTGGAAGAGATGCGCTCGCTCACGAAATTCGGCCTCTCGCAGGTGACGCTTCAGTTCAAGGACGACACCGACATCTATCGCGCGCGCCAGCTCATCACCGAGCGATTGCAAGGCATGGCGGGCCGACTTCCGCCCGGCGCCACCGCGAAACTCGCGCCGATCAGCACCGGTCTCGGCGAGATTTATTATTACAGCCTCAGCTACCGCGCGGACGCACCGAACAAGCCCGCGACGGAGCGCGAACAGCTCATCGCCCTCGGAGAAATCCAGGAATACGTGGTGAAGCCGCTGCTCCGCACCGTGCCCGGCATCGCGGAAATCAACGGCACCGGCGGCTACCAAAAACAATTCGTCATCCAGCCGAAGCCCGATGCTCTCGTCGCCGTCGGCCTGACGTTCAGCGAACTCGCCGATCTGATCGCGCAAAACGTCGAGAATGCCGGCGGCGGCATCATCAACCGCGGCGGTGAGCAGCTCACCATCCGCGCCGTCGGCCGCGTGACGAGCATCGAGGACATCGCGGAGCTCCCGCTGAAATTCGCGAGCGGCGTGAAACCCCTGCTCGTGAAAGAGGTGGCGGAGGTGAAGATCGGCACGCGCTTCCGCACGGGTGCGGCGACGCTCAACGGTCACGAAGTCGTCATCGGCACGACGATGATGCTCACCGGCGAGAACAGCCGCGAGGTTTCGCAACGCGTGAAGGTGCGCCTCGGCGAGATTCAAAAAAAACTCCCGGCCGGCGTGCTCATCGCGCCCGAATACGACCGCTCGGAACTCGTCGGCCGCACCATCGGCACCGTCGAGAAAAACCTGACCGAGGGCGCGTTGCTCGTCGTCGTCGTGCTGCTGCTCCTGCTCGGCAACTGGCGCGCGGCGCTCATCGTGGCGTGTGCGATTCCGCTGTCGTTTCTCTTCGCGCTCACCGGCATGGCGCGCTTCGGCATATCGGGAAACCAGATGAGCCTCGGCGCGGTGGACTTCGGGCTGATCATCGACGGCGCGGTCGTGATCGTCGAAAACATCGTGCGCCAGCTCGGCGTGCGCCAGCACCAGCTCGGCCGCGTGCTCACGCCGGAAGAGCGCGCGCAGACCGTGCTCGTCGCGAGCAAGCAGGTGGGCTCGCCGATGTTTTTCGGCGTGGTCATCATCGCGCTCGTTTACGTTCCCATCCTCGCGCTCACCGGGATCGAGGGGAAAATGTTTCACCCGATGGCGCTCACCGTGATGCTCGCGCTCGGCGGCGCGCTCGTGCTCGCGCTCACGCTCATGCCCGCGCTCTGCTCGCTGTGGCTGCGCGGAAAAATCGACGAAACGGACAACGCCCCGGTCCGCCTCGCGAAGCGGATCTACTCGCCCGTGCTGCAAGCCGCACTCCGATTCCGCTGGCTCGTCGTCGCGGGTGGCGTGGCGCTGTTTGCCGGCGCGCTCTGGCTTTGCACCCAGCTCGGCGCGCAGTTCGCCCCGACGCTCGACGAAGGCTCGCTCACCGCGATGCTCCAAAAACCCGCCGGCCTGAACGTGGAGGAGGCGATCCGCTCCGACCTCGAAATCGAGCAGCGCCTGCTGAAGGAGTTTCCCGAGGTGACGCGGATTTTCTCCCGCATCGGCACCAGCGAAGTCGCGACCGATCCGATGTCGGTCAACGAGAGCGACGTTTATTTCACCTACCAGCCGATCGCGGCGTGGCCGAAAACCGACGGCCGGCCGGCTTCCAAGGCCGAGCTGGCGGAGCAACTCGGCGGGGCGATTCATAAAATCAACGCCGATTACAGCACCTTGTTTTCCCAGCCGATCGAGATGCGTTTCAACGAACTCCTTGAAGGCACCAAGGCCGAACTCGCGGTGAAAATTTTTGGCAACGACTACGACGTGCTCGAAAAGCTCGCGGAGCAGATCAAGGAGATCGTCGAGAAAACCCCCGGCGCTGCCGAGGTGGAATTCGAGACGGAAGGCCGCACGCCGCAGCTGCAGATCACCGCGAAACGCGATGTGCTGCGCCGCTACGGCCTCGCGTCCGGCGAGGTCAACAAAGCCGTGAGCACCGCGCTCGCCGGCCAGACCGTCGGCCAGCTCGTCGAGGGCAACCGCCGCTTCGACATCGTCGTGCGGATGCCCGAGGAGCTGCGCGCCGAGGACGCGGAAATTAAAAAACTCCCGCTGCGCGTCGGTGAGCACGGCTTGGTCCCGCTGGGCGAGGTGGTGGAGTTTGCGACCTTGAAAACGGTCGAGCCGATCCGGCGCGATGAAGGCCAGCGCCGTGCCGCGCTCATGGTGAATCTGAAAACGCGCGACGTGGAAGGCTTCGTCCGTGAGGTGGACCGGCGGATTCAGGCGCAGGTGAAGTTGCCCGAGGGCTACCTCGTGGAGTTTGGCGGGGAGTTCAAAAACTTGCAGGACGCGCGCGCGCGGCTCGCGGTTGTCGTGCCGGCGGCGCTGGTGCTGATTTTTGTGCTGATCTTTCTCGGCTTCGGCTCGGTGCGGCAGGCGTTGCTGGTTTACTCGGGCATTCCGCTCGCGGCCACCGGGGGCATCGTGGCGCTCTGGCTGCGCGGGATGCCGTTTAGCATCACGGCGGCGGTGGGTTTTATCGCGCTCGCGGGTGTCGCCGTGCTGAACGGGATGGTGCTCGTCAGTTATTTTAACCAGCTCCGGGAGCAGGGCCGCGCATTGCGCGACGCGGTGATTGAAGGGGCGCTCACGCGACTGCGGCCGGTGTTGATGACGGCGGCGGTGGCGAGCCTCGGCTTCGTGCCGATGGCGCTCGCGACGGGCGCGGGAGCGGAGGTGCAGCGACCGCTGGCGACCGTGGTGATCGGCGGCATCGTGAGCTCGACGCTGCTGACGCTCGTGGTGCTGCCCGCGCTGTATGCGTGGGTGGAGAAGGAGAAACGTCAGGCGGCATGAGGATGCGATTGGGAAGGTGGGGCGGGTTATCCTTAACCCGCCGCTGCGGCTCAGCTCACTGGAAAACCCGAGTGCAACCGGCGCGTTAGGGATAACGCGCCCTACCTTCAGACCGCCTCCGATTCGCCCACGCCGAGTGCCACGACGCCGAGACCGGCCCAGAGCCAGAGGAGGCGCCGGCCGGCTTCGTGGCGCGTCCAGCGTTTCATTCCACTCGCCGAAGCGACACCGGTTTCGGCGAGTTCACGCAGCGCGTGGGCTTGCGGTAACGTGAGCTCCCACTCCAGACGCAGGTGGAAAAGTGGGCAGCTCAGCGTGGCCGTCTCGGTGCGACGGCCGGCGGTGGGGCTGAACTTTGCCGAGTAGAGTCCCGTCCAGCGCAGGCCATGTTCGGGCGAGCGGTCAAACGCCAGATCGAGGCCGCCGGCTTTCGCGCGGCGCAGCATGATGCGGTGAAATCCGGCGGGGCGCGCCTCATCCAGGCGCGTCGCGAGTTCTCCGCAGCCGGCGGGGAAAAGCAGCCGGTGATTTTCGCGCTCCATCGTGAGCCGCAGCGCCATCGGCAGAATATCGGTGCCGGCGATTTCCCAGCCTTGTCGATTCGCCTCGGCGCGCCAGCGGGCGAGGGACCAGTTGTTAAAATGCGAGCCGCAGATATCGCTCGCGAGATAGCTGGCGGGCATGGTGGCGAGTTCGCCGCCGCCGTCGTCGTGCAACGCATCCCAGAGGCCGAGCAGCTCGCGGAGGCGGCGTTCGTTTTTTAATTCGTCGACGGTGAGACCGAAGCTCGCGAGCCACGGCCGCAGCGTCGTCGCCGGATGAGCGGCGCCGTTGACGCCGAGATAAAGCGCGCCGTCGCGGCAGAGGCACGCGCCGAGATTTTTCAACGCGCGGCCGGGGTGCGGGATGTAGCTGAGGACGCCGTGGCACGTGATGAGATCGAAATTTCCCCCGGTCTGCGCGGCGAGATCCGGGTCGTTGAGATCGGCGGCGAGAAACGTGATGGGTCGTCCCGGCCCGGCGGTGCGCTGAAGTTTTCGGGCGACAGCGATGGAGCGCGGGCTGAAATCCACGGCGACGATTTCAGCTTTCGGCAAGCGTTGTCGGAAAATGAAAGCTTCCACGCCCGTGCCGCAGCCGGCGACGAGGACGCGCTTGGGAGCGCGCCGGCCCGGGCG
>JANYBX010000321.1 GCA_025360615.1 Opitutia bacterium | reverse complement strand
TCTGATTTTCGAATCGGGCGATAAAAGATACAGGTTCGAGACGCCTTTCGGATGCTGGTAGTAATCTTCGCGAACGAGTAATCCAGCTTTCGTCGCGACGCTTTCGATGACCGGGCGGTGGCGAGCTTTCAGAGGCATGTTCTTTCTTTGCCCAACGTTCAAGGTGAGCCACGGCCGCTCGGGGCCGTTGGCTCTAACGTCTGGTTGGGCTCTTTTTTGTTTTTCATCACGCGCGGCCGTAACCGGCGAGCCAAGGTTTCGAGCGAATCGAGTCGATCGCGCCTGCCTGCAGCAAACGCCAGAGATCTAGAATCGCTTCCGACTTCTGATTCTTCATGTGCCACGGGCCTTCACCGGACTCCACATTCTCGAGAACTACAACGCCGGATTCATGCGCTGCGACGGTCCAACCATTCTCGTCGGACAACCAACAATCGGGATGTTCTGCATCCGGCTTCGATAGCTCGGCCAACGCGGCGCGAAGGGCTTTCTCTTCGGGATTCGCGCCACCGCCACCCCAGCGCCTTTCGAGATGAGTGATCACGATCTTTCTTTGCCCAACGTTCAAGATCAGCCACGGCCGCTTGGGGCCGTTGGCTGTAGCGTCTGGTGTGTGCCCGGCATGGGAGTGAACTGACGGGGTGAAAGTCCCTGATGCAAGATACCAAAGTGAAAACGAAAGCATTAGACGAAAGCAACTGCGGCGCCGCGAGGCGCCGTGGGAAAGAAGCTGGAGTCAAAGCGGCGAGCCCACGAACAGAAACGGGCTGTGAGGCCGGTGGCGCGGACGAGTGGGCACCACACCACGAAGTCCCGGTGTCAGCGCCACAGGTAAAGCCCGGGGTTGTGCCGCGAAAGTCACGTCCCTTACCCGGGGAGACCTGTCCGCCAAGCGGCGACCCGCGCGCGAGCGAGCGCCCTCGCAGCACGGCCGCCAGCAATGGCGGCGGGGAGCGGGCAGGAGTCAGCAGAGGTCGTAGTAGCGCGCGAAGGCACGAGCCGGGAGTAGGCGTTTACCTTCCGCAGGGTGAGCCGAAAGCCCCGGAGGGTCTCACGACCGCGCGAAGGACCGAACCGAGTGGGACCGCGGAGACCGCGGCGGCCTGTCAACTGGAGCTGGCGTTCGCAGCCGGTCCGGGGGCGCGGCCGCTCGCGGCGGAGACAGACTGCGGTCAAAGCGAAACAGAGTCGGCGAACAAGTCGGAGTTATGGGCCAGCATCCTGAGCCCGGCCAACCTCAACGAGGCGTGGCGGCGGGTGCGCACCAATGGCGGGGCGGCCGGGATCGACGCGATGTCGGTCGCGGCGTTTCCCGCGTTTTGGCGCGCGCACGGGGCGCAGGTATTGGCCAAGCTGGAGGCCGGGACTTATCGGCCGTCGCCCGTGCGGCGGACGATGATTCCGAAGAAAACCGGCGGCGAGCGACCGCTGGGCATCCCGACGGTGCTGGACCGCGTCATCCAGCAAGCCCTCGCCCAGGAGTTGGGCGGGGTGTTCGAGGGCGAGTTCAGCGAGAGCAGTTACGCCTACCGGCCCGGTCGCGGCGCGCATGACGCGTTGCGGGCGGTGCGGGCGGCGGCGGCCGAGGGTTTGACCGAGGCCGTGGACTGCGACCTGAAGTCGTTCTTCGATCACGTGGACCATGACCTCCTGATGGCGCGCGTGGCCGAAAAGGTGCGGGACAAACCTGTCCTGCGGCTGATCGGCCGCTTTCTGCGCGCGGGCGTAGTGCTGCCGGATGGACGGCGGGAGC
Organism: Opitutia bacterium; assembly: GCA_025360615.1. GTDB lineage: Bacteria > Verrucomicrobiota > Verrucomicrobiia > Opitutales > Opitutaceae > Tous-C4FEB. The sequence goes on along the minus strand of JANYBX010000321.1, from coordinate 1,034 downwards.
GGACACCGCGGGGCGTGCCCCAAGGCGGACCGCTGTCGCCGCTGCTGGCCAACATCATGCTCACCCCGCTCGACCGGGAACTGGAGAAACGCGGCCGGCGCTTCGCGCGCTACGCCGACGATTTTCTGGTGCTCGTGTCGGACCGCCGCGAGGCGGAGCGGGCGATGGGGGAAGTGGTCGCGTTCGTGGAAGGAGAGCTGAAGCTGACGGTGAACGCGGCGAAGAGCCGCGTGGACCGGCTGGCGCGGTGCGTCTTCCTCGGCTGCCGCATCGAGCGGAAACAAATCCGCTGGAGCGAGGCCGCAGTGGAGGAGTTCCGTGGCAAGGTGCGCCGGCTGACGAGCCGCACGTGGAGCGTGTCGATGGAGCGCCGGCTCGGGAGCCTCGGCCGTTACGTGTCAGGCTGGTTCGGATACTACTGCATCAGCCGCACGTGGGGCGAGGTGGTCGAGTTGGACAAGTGGATGCGCCGGCGCGTGCGGCAGTGCTACTGGAAGCAATGGAAACGCGGTCCGACGCGGCGGCGGATGCTGCTGCGGCTCGGGGCCGATCCGGCGACGGTGCATCTGGCGTCGCGCAGTCGGAAAGGCTGCTGGCGGCTGAGCACGAACAGTCTGGTGCAAGCCGCGCTCACGAACGAGTGGTTGGGGAAACAAGGGGTGCCGGACCTGCCGGCGCTCTGGGTCGCCTATCATTACCCGCCGCCGCCGAAGCCGGAGCCGGAAGCTCCGAGGACGACCGCGGAGGGGTAAACACTACGGAACCGCCGGATGCGGACCCGCATGTCCGGTGGTGTGGGGGCCGGGGGCTAATTACCTCCGGCTACCCGATTGGGCTCTTTTTTTCCGAGCTCGGGATACATGTCGCCACTGATTGTGAGAGCGCACCGCTCGGCCTTTGCTTTGGCGCACACCGACCTGAATTCGGGAATCTGCGAATGAGACATTGCTGACGCTTGAAATCGCGTGAGTTCTTGGTCGAGCAAATCTAGCTGATCCCACTTCACCACCAGCGTCGGGCTTTTGTAGCGTAGC
>JANYBX010000297.1 GCA_025360615.1 Opitutia bacterium | reverse complement strand
CGACCGCGCGGTGCTCGGCAAAGCGGTGCTGATCGAGAATGTTTCCTTCGAGATCGTGGGCGTCGCTCCTCCGCGATTCTCCGGCGTGAAAATCGGCGAGCCCGACCAGATGTGGACTCCCCTGCACATGCTGCCGATCGTGAATCCGCGCATCGGGGGAAATCTGCGGCCGGGCGGATGGGGCAACGGTTTTCTGGTGATCGGGCGGCTGCGCCCGGAGGTGAGCTTGCGACAGGCGGAGGCGGAACTCGACGTGCTGAGTCAGCAGCAAATGGCGACGCTGCGCCCGGAGGTCGCGCCGGCGGATCGCGCGCGCGTGCTGGGCAGGATTGGGCTGGTCCCGGGAGCGCGCGGCTTCGAGAGCGATGCGCGCCGAAAGGCGGGGCCCTTGCTGGGCACTTTGCTCGCGGTCGTGGTGCTCGTGCAGATCATCGCTTGCGCGAATGTCGCGAGTCTCTCGCTGGCGCGACTCGCGGGCCGCCGGCGCGAACTCGCCGCACGGATCGCGCTGGGGGCCGGGCGGGGCCGGCTCGTTCGCCAGCTTCTGACGGAGAGTCTGCTCTGGGTTTTTGGCGGTGGGCTCGCGGGTTTGCTGCTGGTCTGTTGGGGTCTGGTCGCGGCGCGCGCGCAGGGCTTGGACGCCGGGCCGGATGCCATGATGCTGTTTTTTGCCACCGGGATTTCCGTGGTGACGGGAGTCATCGTGGCCGTCGTGCCCGCGTGGCTTTCGAGTCGGGTCGACCTGATTTCCGCGCTGAAAAATCAGGCCGGGGGATTAGGAGGCAGTTCGGGACAGGGCTTGTTGAAGGCGATGGTGATCGTCCAGCTCGCCGTCTCCTGCTGCCTGGTTGCAGGCACCGGTTATCTCGTGCGCACCGTGCAGAACCTGCACCAGGTCGATCTGGGTTTTCGGGCCGAGAGCATGGTGGTCGTCAAAGTTTCCCTGCCGGGCGACTACGATGCGAAGCGCCAGGGCCAGCTCGCGCGCGAATTGCTACGTGCGACGAACGAACTGCCGGGCGTGAGTCGCGCCACTTTTTCCACGGCGGGGCTGCTCGGCGGCGGCATCTCGCAGGGTCCGATGGAGGTGCCGGGCTACGTGCCGCAGCCGGGTGAGGATCTGACCGGGCATTATGTTTTCATCGGGCCGGATTTTTTCGAGACGGTCGGGCTGCCTCTGGTCCGGGGTCGAGCCCTGGATTGGTCCGACGTCTTTGCCGAGCCGCGGCCGGCGGTCGAAAAAGCCGTGATCAACGAAGCGGTGGCACGGCGATTTTTCGGAGAAGCTGATCCGGTCGGCCGTCGTTTCAGCTGGGGCGGGACCGAGCATGAAATCGTCGGTGTCGCCCGAAACGCCAAATATCGCGACCTGCGCGAGGAGTCCGCGCTGGTGTGCTACCTCCCGGACGGCGGGATCTATTCGCCGAACATTTCCCTGCAAATTCGCATGGCCGGGCGACCGCAGGTGTTGATGAGCAGCCTGGCGGCGCTCGTGAAGCGCCTCGAGCCGAACGCCGGCGTGCAGCCGCCGCAAACGATCGCCGACGTGGTGTCGCAGGCGACGCAGGAGGAGCGAATGGTCGCCACCGGGGTGGGGGCGTTCAGTGGGCTCGCGCTGCTGCTCACGGCCCTCGGGCTCTATGGTTTGCTGGCCTACAACGTCGCACAACGCACCAAGGAGATCGGCGTGCGCATGGCGCTCGGTGGACGAGCGGGGAACATCGTGGCTCTGATCGTCAAGCAGGGCCTGAGGCTGGTTTTCTTCGGATGGCTCGTCGGTGTGGTGGCGGCGATGGCGTTGGTCCGCGTCATCGCGAGCCGGCTCTACGGCGTGTCGGCGATGGATCCCGTGACATTGCTTGGGACGGGCGGTCTGCTGGGCGTGGTGGCATTGCTCGCGTGCTGGCTGCCGGCGTGGCGGGCGACGAAGGTCGATCCCGTGGTGGCATTGCGCGCGGAGTAAATCCCATGAATCGTTCTCGTTCTCTTACTCCTACTCGTTCTCGTCCGCTTCAGGTGCGGATGCTGGGGGGGCCACGCCTCGAGAGAATGAGTAAGAGAATGAGAACGAGTAGGAGAACGAGAACGAGGATTTAAACCGATGAAACCATTCAAAAAACTCCTCGCGGTGTTTCAGCGCCGCCGACTCGACGCCGAGATGGCCGAGGAAATGCGGCAGCATCTCGAGCGCCGCACGCAGGCGAATGTGGCGGCGGGGATGTCGCCCGCCGAAGCGCGTTTCGCGGCGCAGCGACAGTTCGGCGGCGCGGACCAGCTCAAGGAGGTCGCACGCGAACAGCGCGGCGTGCGCTGGGCCGAGGATCTTGCCCGCGCTGTGCGCCATAGCGTGAGGAGGTTGAGCAAGCAGCCCGGCTTCACGGCGACCGTGCTCGCGATTCTCGCGCTCTGCCTCGGCGCAAACATCGCGATCTTCGCCGTCGTCGATGCCATCCTGCTCCGGCCGCTGCCGTTTCCCGCGTCGG
>JANYBX010000267.1 GCA_025360615.1 Opitutia bacterium | reverse complement strand
TTGGAAGATCACCTCGCCGCGGCCGCCCGACCCTGGTCCACCCCCACCGCCGTCGCCTCTCTCATCCACTCCTGGCTCTCCGATCAGGTAAACTTTGGCGATCCAGCCTAAAGTGTATTAGCTAGGGGTGATTGGTATAAGCGGGTCGAAGATAGTCACTAGTAAAGCCAGCACCCATTGGCTTTACTAGTCATGTTGCCTAGTAAAGTGAACCTTACCAAGGGATGCGGCCACGACCGGCCCTACTCCAAAATCCGGCGCAGGCTGTCGAGGTCGAGGACGCTTGCGAGGGATTCTTCCTGCACGACGGCGGCGGCGAGGGCGGCTTTTTCGCGCTGCATCGCGAGGATTTTTTGCTCCACCGTATCGGCCGCGACGAGGCGATACGCGACCACGGGCTGCGTCTGGCCGATGCGGTGGGTGCGGTCGATCGCCTGCGCTTCCACGGCGGGATTCCACCACGGGTCACAAAGAATCACGTAGCTCGCGGCCGTAAGATTCAGGCCTGAGCCGGCGGCTTTCAGCGAGAGGAGAAACACGGTCTGGCTGCGGTCAGCTTGGAATTTATCCACGAGCTCGGCGCGGTTTTCGGTTTTGCCCGTGAGCAACAGGTGCGCGATGCCGGCGGTTTCGAGGCGCGTGCGGATGAGTTCGAGCAGCGAGACGAACTGGCTGAAGACGAGCACTTGCTGGCCTTCGTCGCGGAGTTCCTCGAGGCGTTCGAGGAGCGCGTCGAGCTTGGCGCTGGGCAACTCGGCGTGCGCCGGATCGACGAGCGCGGGATGGCAACAAATCTGGCGGAGGCGGAGGAGGCTCGCGAGGACGTTGAAGCGCACGGCGTCGAGCGCGCGGTCGGTCTCGATGCCGAGGAGCTGGGCGCGGGCGCGCTTGAGTTCGGCGTCGTAGAGCTGGCGTTGTTCACCTTCGAGATCGACGACGATTTCATCCTCGGTGCGCGAGGGCAGCTCGGGCGCGACTTGGGATTTCGTGCGGCGGAGCATGAAGTGGCGCGTGCGGCGGCGGAGGCGCGCGGCGGCCTCGGGATCGTCGGTGGGGAACTGGCGGCGGAAGGCGGCTTGCGGGCCGAGCAGGCCGGGCTGCACAAAGGCGAACAGGCTCCACAAATCGAGCAGGCGGTTTTCAATCGGCGTGCCGGTGAGCGCGAGCCGGTGCGCGGCGGGAATGCCGCGCGCGATGACGGCCGTCTGGCTGCCGGGATTTTTGATGAACTGCGCCTCGTCAAGGATGACGGCATCCCACGCGTGCTGCTTGAACCACGCGGCGTTCAGGCGGAGCTGCGCGTAGTTGGCGACGAGGATGGTGGGGGCGGTCGATGGAGCGGGGGCGTTGAGGCTGAAGGCGAGCTCGGGGACGAAGGCGGCGGCGGTGAGCGAGGGGGCGAAGCGCACTGTCTCGGTGAGCCAGCCGTGCATCACGCTTTTCGGGCAGACGACGAGCACGCGGTAGGGCTTGTCGGTGGGCTTGCGCGCGGAAGATTCGTGGAGGAGCCACGCGAGGGCCTGCACGGTTTTGCCGAGGCCCATGTCGTCGGCGAGGATGCCGCCGAAACCATTTGAGGCGAGGTGCGCGATGAAGTGGAAACCTTCCTCTTGATAGTGGCGCAGGGTGGCGCGGAGGCCCTCGGGCAATGGCGGCGGGGGTAACGCGGTGAGCTCGGCGGCGCGCGCGCGGAGGGCGTTGGCCAGATCGGCGTCGTGCGCGGCGAAGGTGTCGGCTTCGCCCGCGAGCTGGAGCGCGTGGAGGCGGTGTTTCGCGGGGCGGCCGGCTTCGAGGACGTCTTCGGCGCGGAGGCCGAGGCGGTCGAGTGCGGCGGTGGTGGTGCCGCTAGTTTCGCCGGCGAGTTCGAGGCGACGCCAGCCGTGTTGCGCGAGGCGCACCCATTTGCCGCGGGCTTTTAAGAGGAGCGCGAGTTCGTCGGGTTTGAACGTGGTGTCCTCGACGCGGAGCTGGACGGTGAGATCGAACCAGTCGCGGCCTTCGCCCATGGCGGGCGCGGCGGTGAACTCCATGTGCGCCTGCAACGCCGGCCCGAGCAGACCCTCGAGCGAGGGCGAGGCCTCGATGACGAGGTCGGCCGGAAGCGTGGCGCGCCATTCGAGAAATTCCTCGGGAAACGTTTTCCCCATCGGGCGCGCCCACACGCGGACCCAGCTGTTCCACGTCAGGCGGAAATCCGGGAAACGCGCGCCGATCCCGTTCGCGGCGCCCAAGTCGAACTCGAGCAGCGGATCATCCGGGGTGCGCGGGGCGGGCGCGCCACCTTCGGCCCACTGCCAGCCGCCCTCGCCATTCCACTGCTGCTCGCAGCGCGGATTGTCGGCGCGCGCGAAGAGTTGCACGTGGAAAAATTCCGAGGCGTCGGGCTCGGCATCGGCGGTGCTCCAACATTTCAACACGGGGCGGAGCGCGACGCGGCGCACGCGGCCCTCGAGCGAGGTCGGCAGGCGCAGGCCCGCGACGCGGAGGCGCGACATCAGGCCGGCGTCGGCGAGCACGGCCGCGGGGATGTGGCGCGCGGGCAGCGGCGGCGGTCCGCGCCAGATGCGGCCCTCGAACAAATAGAGCGGCTCGGGTTTAGCGGTGATGAGTTTCGCGGCGTCGGCGGAGCGGCCGTCGGGTGCGAGCAGGTGCAACTCAAGCCGGTCGCGGCGCGCGGTGGAAATCGTCGCGGAGGGCACGAGCGGCTCCGGCTCGATGGTGAAAGGTTGTTCATCGGGCCGCACGATGGCGGGGCGCGCGGCGGCGGTGCCGAGCAACGCGGCGACGCCGTCCAGCGTGAGCGTGAGGCGCGGCGCGAAATGCCAGCCGAAGCCGCGGCACTCGGCGGCAAGCGTGATCGCGAGCGCGGCTTGCGCGGGAGGGAGACCCTCGAAATCCGCCGGGCGCGAGGCCGCGAGGGCGGTGAACCATTTGTGCGTGGGAAATCTCCACGGGCGGTCGGCGGCGGGCCGCACCTCGATGAGCACGCGGCCCTCGGCCCCGATGCGCGCGCGGAGACCGGCGACGGCGGTGGCGGCGTTTTCGGTGCGCGGCGCCTCGGGTTTCGCCTCCGTGGAAAACGCCTGGCGCCACGTGGCGAGTTCCTGTTGCACGAGGCGGTCATCGACGGAGGCGTGGACGGCGCGCGTGTCGGTGAGCGGGAGAAACACGTCGGGAATCGGGCTGCCGGAACGTTCGTAGGCGTAGGCGAGAAACTGCCAGAGCGCCCACGGATCGCGCGGGGGATCGTTGGGATTCCACCAGTCCTTGAAGAGCGGGGCGTTGTGCACGGCACCGCGATCGGCATCGAAGACGAAGCCGTAGCTGCGCAACAGCGAGGGGTTCAGGGCCGCCGGGCTGCGGCCAAACTCGGCGAAGAGTTCGGCGAGATTGCTGAGCTGGCGGCCCTCGACCTCCGTGAGCTGGCGGCCGAGTTTTTGCGCGATGACCGGCGACCATTGCGCGCGGAAAGAGTGGCGGTTGATCGGCGCCCCGAGCGGCGACGGCGCGGCGACGGGCTTGGCCACCGCAGCCGGGATCGCCGACACGGCGCTGACGACGGGTGCGGGGGCGACGGCCTCGACGAGCCACGAAATGCCGGCCGCGTAGATGTGCCGGCAGTCGCCCTTGGCCGAGCAGCGGCAGCGCCCGCTCCAGAGATTGCGCGTGAGGAAAAGCGTGACGAGATACGTCGCCTCGAGTTCGAGCACCTCGGCCTCGACGTAGTGGTCGGCGTTGGCGCTGATTTTTTTAACCTGGCCCGCGGCATGGCACGCCGCGCCGCGATCACGTGTGAGCTTTGGAAACGCCTCCAGCCAGACGCGCAGCGAGGCGACCGACTCGGGCGTCTGGACGCTGCGCAGAATAGAAGGACGGAATTTGGCACACATGGCGGTGGTGGGAGCGCGGCCGACGGCGCCCGCGCTCCCGACGGAATTTTAG
>JANYBX010000252.1 GCA_025360615.1 Opitutia bacterium | reverse complement strand
CTCGACGCGCAAACTCGACCTCGACGGCCTGATGAACTCGCTCGTCGCCATGGCCGTCGTCGCCTACTCCGCGCACAAGCTTGGCCTGCATCCCGGCGCGGCCCAGCTCGCACTCTACGCACTGATGATTTTCTGCGGCCTCGTCATTCACTACAGCATGCTCGTGCTCACCATCTCGCTCGCATTCTGGCTCACGAGCGCGCAGGGCATCGAGGGCAGCTACTTCACGCTCTCGGAATTTTCGCGGCTCCCCCGCGAAGCGTTCAAGGGGCTCGCGAGCCTCCTCTTCGTCTGGCTCCTCCCCGTCGTCGTCGTCAGCAACGCCCCCGCCCGCGTGCTCCGCCACGGCTTTGAGCCGCAGTGGGCACTCGCCTTGGTCGCCGCCGCGATCCTCTGGTTTGCCGCCGCAGTTTTCGTTTTCCACCGTGGCCTCCGCCGCTACGCCAGCGCCAGCTCATGAGTGCCTCCCTCGCCCAGCTCCAAGCCCGCCTCGGCTACACTTTCCGCGATCCCGCGCTGCTGGAGCGCGCCCTCACCCATCCCTCGTATTCGGCCGAGCACCCCGAATCCGAGAACAACCAGCGCCTCGAATTCCTCGGAGATGCCATCCTGCAAATCCTGCTCGCCGAAGCGCTCTTCCATCTTTTCCCCACCGACCGTGAAGGCGTGCTGACCAAGCGCCGCGCCCTGCTGGTGAACCAAAATTTCCTCGCCGCCCTCGCGCGCGAAATCGGCGCCGACGCCTGCCTGCGGCTCTCCGACAGCGAGGAAAAAACCGGCGGGCGCGACCGCGTCACCGCCCTCGGCGACGCCTTCGAGGCCATCGTCGGCGCACTCTATCTCGACAGCGATTTCGCGGCCACCCGCCCGGTCATCATGGCGATCTACGGCGATCTCGCCGCGCGCCTGGCCTCGACCGAGGAGAACGACAACCCCAAGGGCCGGCTCCAGGAACACGTGCAACCCCTCCACGGCAACCACGCCGTCCGCTACGAGGTGATTTCCACCGAAGGCGAAGACCACGCGCGCAGCTACCACGTCGAGGTTTTCCTCCTCGACCGCCCGCTCGGCCGCGGCCACGGCACCTCCAAAAAACTCGCCGAGGAATCCGCCGCCCGCATGGCCCTCGCCGCGTTGGCCGAATCCCAACCCAGTTAATTCGCGCCCGCGAAACTCGGTTTGCCGTTCGTGGTTTCCTGGCTTCTGAATGCTCCTTCATGTCCGCCCGCCACCACCTCACCGGCATCTGTCCCGCCTCGCGCGGAGCCGTGCTCGCCGAGCTGACCCACGCGCATCCCGCACCCGTCTGGCTCGTGGTCGCCGACGAGCTGAAAACCGCCGAGCAGCTCGCCGAGGACGTCGCCTTCTTTCACGCCGCTGCCAACCCCGCCACTCCGCTTAACGTCCACGTTTTCCCGGAGTCGATGCCGGACTCCCGCGACATGCGCGAAGCCTTCGCCGCCTCCAGCGACCGTCTCGCCGTCCTCTCCAAACTCCGCGCCCTCCGCACGCCTTCCGGCTCTCAACTCGCCTCCATCCTCATCGTCTCCACTCCGGCCGCGCTGCTCCAACCTGTCCCCGCGCTCGAAGCCTTTGCCGCCCGCGAACTCACCCTCACCCGCGGTCAAACCCAGTCGTTCACCGGCCTCCTCGAACAACTCAGCGCGCTCGACTACGACTCCGAAGCCGTCTGCGAATCGCCCGGCCACTACGCGATCCGCGGGGGCATCATCGACGTCTACCCCGTCACCGCCACCCAGCCCTATCGTCTCGATTTTTTCGGCGATGAGATTGAAGACATCCGCGCCTTCGACCCCGTCACCCAACGCTCCGGCGAAAAAATCGAAACCATCTCCCTCGCCGCCTCGCCCCGCGTCAAACTCGACCCTGCGAAAACCGGCCTCGCCGATTACCTGCCTCCCTCCGCTCATCTCGCCCTCATCGAGCCCGCCGCGCTCGAAGAATCGTTCAGCGCCTTCGCCCGCGAAGGCACGGATGGCCTGACGCCGCTCGTCGAAAAATGCGCCGCGCTCTTCGGTCTCAGCGATCTCGACGAGGCCAGCGCGCTCCTCGACCACTCCGCCTCCGAGCAAACCTGGGACACCGAAAGCCTCGCGCATCATCGCAGTTATCCCGACGATGCGCTCGTCGCGCAGGAACGCCTGCAAGTCGAGGCCGACGCCCGCCACCGCTTTCTCCTTCAACTCGGCGCCTGGAAAAAAGCTGGCTACGCGCTGGCCATCGTCGCGTCCAAGGAAGGTGAGGAACAACGCGTCCGCGAAATCCTCGCCGAAGATTCCGCCTTCAAAAACCTCAAGCCGCTCTTCCTCCGCGGCACGCTCAACGAAGGTTTCCGCTGCACGTTTCGCCCCGACGCCACGCTCGCCTTCCCCCTGATGGAGGCGGGGTGCCCCCACCCCGCAAAACGCCCCACTGCGGGTGAGGGCACCCGCCCTCCATCAGCCCCATCCGCCGGTCTCGTCGTCGTCACCGAGACAGAGATCTTCGGCCGCCAGCGCGCCCGTCGCGCCACCGGCACCGTCCGCGCCACCGCGCAACGCGCGCAAATCGACCAACTCCTCGATTTCGCCGAGCTCGTCGAGGGAGACTTCGTCGTTCACCTCCAGCACGGCATCGCGCTCTTCCGCGGCCTCACGAAACTGGATACCGCGCAAGGTCTCCGCGAAGTCATCTCCCTCGAGTTCGACGACCACGTCACCCTCCACGTGCCGCTCCAGGAGTCGCACCTGATCAGCCGCTACGTCGGCCTCAGCAAAACGAAACCCCAGCTGGGCCGCATCGGCTCCGGCCGCTGGGAAAAAGCCCGCCAAGCCGCGGAGCGCGCCACCATCGATCTCGCCGCGGAGCTTCTCCGCATCCACGCCGAACGCGAAGCCCAGCCCGGCCACGCCTTCGCGCCAGACACCACGTGGCAAAAAGAATTCGAGGGCTCCTTTCCCCACACCGAAACCCGCGACCAGCTCCGCGCCATCACCGAGACGAAATCCGACATGGAGCGCACGCGCCCGATGGACCGTCTCATCTGCGGCGATGTCGGCTTCGGCAAAACCGAAGTCGCCATTCGCGCCGCCTTCAAAGCCGTGCAAGGCGGCCGGCAAGTCGCGCTCCTCGTGCCGACCACCGTGCTCGCTCAGCAGCACTTGAACACCTTCCGCGAACGCATGGCCGGCTATCCCATCGCCGTGGAAATGGTCAGCCGCTTCCGCACTCGGGCAGAGCAGAAAAAAATCCTCGAAGCCGTCGCCGCCGGCCAGGTTGACATCCTCATCGGCACCCACCGCCTGCTCCAGGCCGACGTGAAATTCCGCGAACTCGGCCTCGTCGTGATCGACGAAGAGCAGCGCTTCGGCGTGAAGCACAAGGAAGTTTTCAAGCGCATGCGCGCCACCGTCGACGTCCTCTCGATGAGCGCCACACCCATCCCTCGCACGCTCTACATGGCGCTCACCGGCGCACGCGATCTCAGCGTGATCGAAACCGCGCCGACCAATCGGCACCCGATTCAAACCATCGTCAAAACCTACGACGAGCAGGTCGTCGTCGATGCGATCCGCCACGAAATCCGCCGCGGCGGGCAGGTTTTTTATCTCCACAATCGCGTCATGACGATCGACCTCGTCGCCGCGCGCCTGAGCCAGCTGCTCCCTGATCTCACCATCGGCGTCGGCCACGGCCAGATGGACTCCGACGAACTCGAACGCGTGATGACGGATTTCGTGGCGGGCAAATACCACGTGCTCATCTGCACCACGATCATCGAGAGCGGCCTCGATATTCCAAACTGCAACACGATCATCATCGAGGGCGCCGACCGTTTCGGCCTGTCGCAACTCTACCAGCTCCGGGGCCGCGTCGGGCGTTTCAAGCACCAAGCCTACGCCTATCTCCTGCTGCACCGGCACACGAAGCTCCTCGAAGTCGCCCGCCAGCGCCTCACCGCCATGCGCCAGCACAACCAGCTCGGTGCCGGTTTCCGCATCGCGATGCGCGACCTCGAACTCCGCGGCGCCGGCAACCTCCTCGGTTCCGAGCAGAGCGGTCACATCGTCGGCGTCGGCTTCGAACTTTATTGCCAACTCCTCCGCCAATCCGTCGCGCGGCTCAAGGGCGACAAAACCGCCGCCGCCATCCGCGCCAGCGTGAAACTCGACTTCGTTTTCATCGGCGAAGGGGTTTCGCGCGATGCCGCCGACACCCGCGGCCGCCACTCCGACAGCTACACCGCCATCCGCGACGCCGAGGATGCCGCCAACGAAGGCCCCGCCGTCCGCCCCATTCAAGCCCGCATCCCGGCCAGCTACGTCAGCGAGACCCGCCTCCGCATCGACTTCTACCGCAAGCTCGCCCTCGCCGAGTCGCTCCCCTCGCTGAAGCAAATCGAGTCCGACCTGCGCGACCGCTTCGGCAAGTTCGCCGAGGAGGTCCGGGCGCTCCTCCTCATCACCGAGATTCGCATCCGCGCGGAACAAAAGGGCATCGTTTCCGTCGAAACCGAGTCGAACCGCCTGAAGTGCCAGCGCAACAGCGGCCGCCGCGACGATTGGGTGATGCACGGCACCCGGTTTCCACGGTTGACCGCCGTGCCTCCACTTCTACGTTTGAAAGAAGTAATCACATTTTTGAACAATCTGCCGACCCCATGATGCACCGCCGCTGTTTCACGATTTTCGCCACGGCCCTCGCCACCGCCACCACGGCTTTCGCCCAGGCACCCGCTCCGACCGCCGCCGCTCCCGTCAGCGACGGCCTCAATCTCCGCTTCGCCAACGGCATCGCCGCCATCGCCGAGGACAAGGTCATCACCGTCGACGACGTTCGCCGCGAAATCGGCCAATACGCCCCGCAAATCCAACGCGAGGCCCGCAACGAAAAAGAGTTCAACGACAAGCTCGAGGCTCTCCAAGACAGCGTCATTCAGGACCTCATCGACCGCGTCCTCATCATTAAGGAATTTCGGAAGGAAAAAGACGGGAAGGAAGTCCGCCACATCCCCGAGAGCTTCATCGAAAATCGCATCGCGGATGTCTTGAGCGAGCAGTTCGACAACGACCGCTCGAAGTTCCTCGCCTACCTCCGTTCCCGCGGCCTCACGCTCCGCGAATACCGCAAGGAGCAGGAGGAAGACATCATCTACCACTACATGCAGGGCCAGCAGAAGAAATCGCAGAGCTTGGTCAGTCCCGTGCGCATCGAGACTTTCTACAAGGAGAACAAGGATCGTTTTTATCAGGAAGACAGCGTCCACCTCCGCCTCATCCAGCTCTCCAAAGCCGAGGGCGCGACCGACGAGGAACTCAAGATCAAGGCCGCCGAAGTGCTCACGCGCTTCCGCGCGGGCGTGAAATTCGAGGACCTCGCCCGCGAATACAGTTCGGAATCCCGCCGCGCCAAAGGCGGCGATTGGGGCTGGATGCCGCGCAACAACCTGAAGGATGAATTCAAGAACCCCGTCTTCGCCCTCAAGAAAGGCGAAGTCTCGGAGCCCATCCTCACACCCGACGGCTGCTTCCTCCTCTTCGCTGAGGACCGCAAATACGCCGGCACGCAAGGCATCGACGAAGTGCGCGACCAGATCGAGCGCATGCTCGTCAGCCAGATGGCGCGCACCAATCAGGAACGCTGGCTCGAGCGCCTCCGTCGCAACGGCTACATCAAGCACTACTGAGCCGGCACCACCCGGGCCCTTGTTTCAACCCGGAAGCCGCCATGAGTGAACCGGCTTCCGCTCCACCGAGCCCGAACCGGCTCCAATCCACCGCGCCCGGCGAGCGTCCGCAGGAGCGCCTGGAAAAATTCGGCGCCCAAGCCCTCAGCGACACCGAGCTCCTCGCCATGCTCCTCCGCAGCGGCACGCGCGGGCAGGACGTGTTGACGCTCGCGGGCCGCCTCGTCGCCGAAGGCGGCTCGCTCGCCGGCCTCATCGCTTGGACCGCCACCGATTTTCAGTCGCTCAAAGGCATCGGCCGCGTCAAGGCGCTGCAACTCCTCACGGTGATGGAAATCGCCCGCCGCGTGCTCGGCCAGCAGGCCGGCGAGACGCCGCTCATGAACCGCGCCGATCTGGTCGCCGCGCACCTGCATCCGATCGTCTTCGGCCTTGAAGTTGAGAAATTCTGGGTGCTCTGCCTCAACCGCCGCAGCCGCCTGCTTTGCCGCGAGGAAATCACCTCCGGCATCGCCCACGGCACGCTCGCCCACCCGCGAGAAGTTTTCCGCGTCGCGATCCGCGAAGCTGCCAGCGGCATCGTCTGCGTGCATAACCATCCCAGCGGCGACCCTTCGCCGAGCGCCGCCGACCTCGCGATCACCCGCCAGCTCCGCGCCGCGGCGGCCACCGTGCAAATCGCGCTCGTCGACCACATCATCCTCGGCCGCGCCGGCGCCGATCCCGCCGGTCGCGGCTACTACAGCTTCGCCGAATCCGGCTATCTGAAGGACTGACGGTTGGTTTCAACGTAGGCGGCGAACTCGCTCGCGCTCCGGAAACCCCAGAGTTAGACGCCACACTCCGATCCGGGGCCTCGCCCGCAATGGCCGAAAAAAATGGTGGTAGGACCTGGATTCGAACCAGGGAAGGCGTAAGCCGGCGGATTTACAGTCCGCCCTCGTTGGCCACTTGAGTATCCTACCAAAAGTGGAACGCGCAAATTCTCGGCTCGCCTCGCGGAGTTCAAGGTTTTTTTCAGGCCAAACTTGCCACCAACGGCCAGCGGCGTTTTCTCGGCTTCACCCATGCTTGCCGATCTGCGCGATTTCATCGTCCGGTTCCTCGCGGAAGGCCTCTGGGCGGAGATTTCCTCGATCGCCGGTTTCCTGCTCGCGCTCTTTCTCGTCGCGCGGCTGATGAGTGAAAAAAAAGCGCCGGCCAACACCTTCGCCTGGCTCCTCGGCATCGTGCTCATCCCCTACGTCGGCGTACCGCTCTACCTCCTCTTCGGCGGGCGAAAACTCCGCAGCATCGTCGCGCGCAAGCAACGCCTGGTCCCCACCCTGCCCGCCACCGCCGCCGCCGTCCGCGCCGCTGAATTTGCCGGTACGCCCGTCGCTCAAACCGTCGCCGCTGCCGGCGCGAGCGCGCCGCTGGCCGGAAATCGACTGCGCCTGCTCGTCACCGGCGAGGAGGATTTCGCCGAAATTGAGCGCCAGATTCGCGCCGCCCGACACTCGATTCACATCACCGCCTTTATTCTCGGCCGCGATGAGACCGGCCGCCGCATCGTCAATCTTCTCGCCCAGCGTGCGCGCGAGGGCGTCAAGGTCCGCCTCCTCCTTGACGCGCTCGGCTGTTTCGTTGCGAGCCGCGGATTCGCGCAGCCCATCCGGGACGCCGGCGGCGAGGTCGGCCGCTTCATGCCCGTCCTGCCCTTCACCTCGCGCGGGTCGGCTAATCTCCGCAACCACCGCAAAATTGCGATCTTCGACCACACCACCGCGATGATCGGAGGGCGCAACCTCGCCCACGAATACATGGGACCCACGCCTTATAAAAAACGGTGGCGGGATTTTGGCGCGGTGATCGAGGGCCCCGCGGCGGTGTTGCTCAACGAGGTCTTCATCGCCGACTGGTGCTTTGCGACCCGCCAGTCAGCCGAGACCCTTCGGGCTGAAATTCCACTCCACATCGGGGAGGCGCGCGGCGAGAGCGAACTCCAAGTGGTGGCCAGTGGACCGGACGTGCCCGGCGATCCGCTTTACGAAGGGATCATCTCGATGATTCAAGAGGCGAAACAGACCATCTGCATCGTCACGCCGTATTTCATCCCCGACGATGTGCTGCTCCGCTCGCTCATCGTGAAAGCCCGCGCCGGCTGCGCGATCACGCTCATTCTTCCCGCGCAGTCCAACCACCCCGTCACTGACTTCGCCCGCCGCCACTACCTGCGCGAACTCCAGCTCGCCGGCGGTCGCGTCCTCCTGCACCGACCGCTCATGCTGCACGCGAAAGCCGTCATCGTCGACCACGCCATCGGCCTGCTCGGCTCGGCCAACTTCGATCTACGCAGCTTGTTCGTGAATTTTGAAATCGGCGTGTTTGTGCATTCGCCGGCTGACGTCGCCGCGATGGCCGCTTGGGCCGACGATCTCGCGGGCATTTGCCAGGAGGCGAAACTCGACCGCAAACGCAGCCAGAAATTTTTCGGCAACGTCGCCGAGGATCTCAGCCGTCTTCTCGCTCCGCTGTTGTAAGCCCGCCCGCTGAGCGACCTGCCCTATCCCTTCGCCAGCTTGAATTCCACGGCGTCGCGCAGCGCTTCCCAGCTCGCGTCGACGATGTTGTCGCTCACCCCGACGGTGCCCCAGACCGCGCGGCCGTCGCCGCTCTCGATCAGCACGCGCGTGCGCGAATTCGTGCCCGCCCCGCTCTCAAGGATGCGCACCTTGTAGTCGCGCAACACCAAGTCGCGGAGCTGCGGATAAGTTTTTTCCAGCGCCAACCGGAGCGCCTTGTCGAGCGCGCCGATCGGCCCGCTGCATTCGGCTACCGTGTGGACCGATTCGCCGCCGATTTTGATTTTCACCGTCGCCTCGGCCCACAATTCAGCGCCGTGCCGCTCGATGATCACGCGGTAACTCTCGACCTCGAAAAACGTTTTCCGCTCACCCAGCGCCGCCGCCACGAGCAGCTTGAACGACGCGTCCGCCGCCTCGTATTCGTAGCCGCGAAATTCGCGCTCCTTGAGCTGCTCGATCAGCGTTTTCATCTCCGGGCGCTTCTCGTCGAGCTCCAGACCAAACTCCTTCGCCTTGAGCGCGAGGCTGCTGCGTCCGGCCATGTCGGAGACGAGCACCCGCGTGCGATTCCCCACGAGCGCCGGGTCGATGTGTTCGTAGCTGCGCGCGACTTTCTGCGCGGCGTTGGCGTGCAGCCCGCCCTTGTGCGCAAAGGCCGAGTGCCCGACGAACGGGGCCTTCGGGTCGGGCCGCAAGTTCGCCAGCTCGTCGAAGAACAACGACAGATCGCGAAGCTGGCCAATGTTGGGCGCACAGTGCGCCGTGCAGCCCATCTTTAAAAACAGGTTGGGCAGCACTGTCATCAAGTTCGCGTTGCCCACGCGTTCCCCGTAGCCGTTGGCCGTGCCCTGCACGAGCGTCGCTCCGGCGGAAATCCCGGCGAGCGTAAGCGCCACGCCGAGGCCGCTGTCGTTGTGGCAATGCACGCCGATCTTCTCCGCTCCGAATTCCTTTACCGTGCGCGCCACGATTTCCTTGAACTCATCGACGAGCGTGCCGCCGTTGGTATCGCACAGCGTCAGATTGCTCGCGCCGCCTTTCAGCGCCGCCGCCAGAGTGCGGAGCGCATAGTCGGCGTCGGACTTGTAGCCGTCAAAAAAATGCTCCGCGTCGTAGATTACCTCGCGGCCCTGCGCGACGAGGTAGCGGGAGGAATCCTCGATCATCGCGAGGTTTTCCTCGAGCGTGGTGCGCAGGATTTCCGTGACGTGCAGCGTCCACGTTTTCCCCACGATGGTCGTCACCGGCATCCCGCTGTCGAGGAGCGTGCGGAGCTGGGCATCCTCGTCGGCTTTCGTGCCGGCGCGGCGCGTCGAACCAAATGCCGCCAGCCGCGCGTGCTTCAACCTCAGGTGCTTCGCCTCGGCGAAAAAAGTGATGTCGCGCGGATTCGAGCCGGGAAAACCACCTTCGATGTAGTCCACGCCAAACTGGTCGAGCCTCTCGGCAATGCGCAGTTTGTCCGCGACGGAAAAACTGATGCCCTCGCCCTGCGTGCCATCGCGCAACGTGGTGTCGTAGATTTTAAGAGCAGAACTCATGCGAGCCGGCGAGGTTTGCGAGCGGGACTGCGACTGGCAAGGGGGCTTTTGTGACGACCGTGAACCAACGGAAATCCAGTCGGGCGGCAGGCTCGGTTATCCCTAACCTAACGCTCAATTCACCGCGTGCGCGTCGATAAAGGCACGGATCGCGGCTGGGGTCGCCGCCAGACGGTGTTTCACGACGGGGCGCGACTTTAGCTCCTCAAGGCTCGGATGGGTCGGCTCGATGCCGATGGCGGCTTGAATCGTCTCGGGGAACTTCGCCGGGCTCGCCGTCGCGAGGACGATGTTCACCCGCTCGGGGTTCAGTTCGGCGAATGCGCACGCGGTGTGCGGGTCGGCGATGTAGCCGTAGTCGCGGTGGATGCGCTGGATGATGCCGGGGATTTCGACATCCGTGCAGCGCGAGGCGCTGAACGTGCCGCGATCGAAGTTCTCAAACCGATAACCACCCGTCGCCTTGAACGTCGCCATCACCTCGCGCACGCGGGCCGGGTCGCGACCGACGGCAAAATAGATGAAGCGTTCGAAATTCGAGGCCACTTGGATATCCATCGAGGGCGCGAGACTCGGCAATACCGCACCCACGCGATATTCGCCGGTGGTGAACATGCGGTAGAGAATGTCGTTCTGGTTGGTCGCCACGCGAAAACCGCGAATGGGCACGCCCATCTGCTGGAGCAGCCAGCCGGCGAGCACGTTGCCGAAATTTCCCGTGGGCACGACGAACTCGACGTTGGCCCGCTCGCCCGCCGGCACGCGCAACCACGCGGAGAGGTAGTAAACACATTGTGCGAGCACGCGCGCGATGTTGACGGAGTTGACCGCAGAGAGCCGGTGCCGCAGGCGAAATTCCTGATCGCCGAAAATCTCTTTCAGCGCCGCCTGAGCATCGTCGAACGAGCCCTCGACCGCGAGCGCGTGAACGTTCTCCGCTCCGGTGCAGGCCATCTGGCGCTCCTGCAGCGGCGAGACGCGGCCGTCGGGATAGAGGATAAAAATCGCGGTGCCCGGCTTGCCGAGCAGGCCGTGAATCGCCGCCGCGCCGGTGTCGCCGGAGGTGGCACCGAGGACGTTGATCGACTCGCGGCGCGTGGCGCACTGGTGCTCGTAGAGATTGCCGAGGAGCTGGAGCGCGAAATCCTTAAACGCGAGCGTGGGGCCGTGAAACAGCTCCAGCACGTAAAGATTTTTCGCGAGCGGCTTGAGCGGTGCGATCGCCGGATCGGTGAAGCGCGTGTAGGATTTCGCGATGATGGCGCGCAGGGTCTCCGACGGAATATCGGTCGCGAAATGCCGGAGGAATTCGAAACACAGCTCGGCGTAGCTGAGTTTTTCGAAGCGCGCGAGGTCCGCAGTCGAGAACTGCGGCAGCGTCTCGGGGAGATAGAGTCCGCCGTCCGGCGCGAGTCCGGTAGCGACGGCGTCAGAGAAACCGAGGGCGGCCGTCTGGCCGCGGGTGGAGATGAAGCGCATGATGGGATGCCGTGGGCTAGAGCGGATCAGATTTCTTCACTTTGTGAGACGGACAAAAAATCCAATGAGACTGCCAAGCGAAACCAACCCGAAGATCACACCGGATAAAACCAGCAGCCAGTCTTCCTTCATCACCCGGCAAAACAGGCGCGAGTCCTTTTCATCCTTCGGATTGAGGTAGATGTCGATGCTGTCGCCGGCCTTAAACCGGCACGATCCGGGCTTGGTCGAGGACGACAAGATCGTATCCCAATGCCCCACGAAGGCCGCACCTGCGGCCACATATTTATATCTAATCTTGTAGCCACGCATCACCCGGGACTTTCCCGAACGACCCCGCTGGGTTACCTCCTCAGCCACAGTGATCTTAGCCTGAGTTCGCGGCCAGCGCTTGGAAGCGAGGGCTTTTTTAAGCGTAGGAATTCCTCCGATAAGAGCGAGGCTCGCAAAAAATCCGAAGCCCACCGAAAAAATAATAAACAGGATCGGCGGGGGCATGGTCTTTTCTCAAACCTCCTCGGTGATGAGCCAATGCGAAAGAAGGCGGGTTAGGGATAACCCGCCCTACCCTCAGAGCTGATCCAATTGAAACGCCGTGTGGGCTACGCGGGCGGCCTCGTCCGCCTTGTCCTTCGCGATCACCACCGAGATTTTGATCTCCGAGGTGCTGATCAGCTCGAGGTTGATACTGGCTTTGGCGAGCGCGTCGAAGAGCGTGGCCGCCACTCCGCTGTGCGTCCTCATGCCGACGCCGACCACGGAAAGTTTCGCGATCTTCTCATCGACGGTCACCTCGCCGCCAATCTCCCCGAGCACGGAGGCGAGCGCTTGTTGCGCCTTGGCGGTTTCGGTCTGCGGCACGGTGAAGGTCAGGTTGGCCACGCCACCGCGGCCGACGTTTTGCACGATCATGTCCACATTGACGTTCGCATCCGCGAGCGCGCGGAAAACTTTCGCCGCGGTGCCGGGCTTGTCCGCGATGTTGCTGACGATGACCTTGGCTTGGTCCTTGTCCACGGCGACACCGCGGACGACGACCTTTTCCATGTAGGTGACTTCTTGTTTCACGATGGTTCCTGGGTTTTGGTTGAAAGAGGAGCGAACTTCGAAAACGACGTTGTATTTCGCGGCGAACTCGACCGAGCGCGACTGCATCACCTTGCTGCCGGAGGAGGCGAGTTCGAGCATCTCGTCGTAGCTGATTTCATCGAGCTTCCGCGCGAGCTTCACCACGCGCGGATCGGCGGTATAGACGCCGTCGACATCGGTGTAGATCTCGCACTTGTCGGCCTTGATCGCGGCGGCGAGGGCGATCGCGGTGAGGTCGGAGCCGCCGCGGCCGAGCGTGGTAATCTGGCCGTCGTCGTTGATGCCCTGAAAGCCGGCAACGATGATGACCTTGCCGGCCGTGAGATCCTTTTCGAGCGGGCCGGCGTTGATCGTCTTGATCTTCGCCTTGGTGTGGACGGTGTCGGTGAAGATGCCGGCCTGTGCGCCCGTATAGCTCACGGCCTCGACGCCGATGCCGTGGAGTGCCATCGCGGTGAGCGCGATCGTCTCCTGTTCTCCGATGGAGAGGAGCTGGTCGAGTTCGCGCTCCTGCGGGTTGGCGCAGACGGCCTTCGCGCGGGTGATGAGCTCGTTGGTCACGCCGGCGCGGGCGGAGACCACGACCACGATTTCGTTGCCGGCATCGCGAATCGCCTTGATGCGCGCGGCGACATTTTTGATGCGTTCGACGTCACCGACTGAGGTGCCGCCATATTTTTGGACGATACGGGCCATTGCGGAAAATTGAGAATTGGGGGATGAGAGTGAAGGCTACCTGATCTGCACGTAGAAGCCTTTGGACGCGCCGAGATTTTCTGGAATGGGGTTGAGACGAATGCCGCCGATCTCCCTGCCGTAGGTGTAAGCGGTGAATTCGTATTCTCCGGCGGGGATAATCATGTAGCGCTCGCGGGTGGGTCGCACTGTGATTTCGTAGTGACCGGTCGGCCCTTCGCAGATCACGACGGCTTCGCGAGTGAATGAATTTTGCACCGCGACCCGGAGTTGCCCGGGGCCGGCGGAGACATCGCCAGCTTCGCGGCCCAACCCGGCGGCGTAGTGAATCGCTTTGTCACCTTTCTCACCGCAACCGGTGAGCGCGAGGGTGAGCGTGGCCCAAAGCACGAGCATGAGACGGTTGAGAGTTCGCTTCATATCGGTGAGATTTTTAGTCGTTAAAATCCCCGATGCGCAGCAGCACGGGCTCTTCGAGGACACTCGCGAGACCGGCGAGGTTCTTCAGGGTCGCGCGGATCGCGCGCTCGTCGCTTTCGTGCGTCGTGAGCACGAGCGAGGCGGCGCCGGCGAGTTCGGCGGGATTCTGGATGACGCTCGCGATGCTCACTTGATGACGCGCCATCACGGAGGCGACGCGCGCGAGCACACCGGGTTGGTCTTTCACCGAAAGGCGAACGTAGTAGCGGCCGCAAATGCGCTCGGGCGGAGCGAGGCGGCAGCTCTTGCACGTGGTCGGCACAAAATCGCTCATGTGGTGCGCGCCTTTGCCGTGGCTGAGCAACGCCACCGCGTCGGCGATGTCGCTGATGACGGCGCTCGCGGTCGCATCCTGGCCGGCGCCGCGGCCGATGTAGAGCGTGGTGCCGGCGACATCGCCGGTGACGGAGACGGCGTTGAATACGCCGCTGACGTTCGCGAGGACGTTGCCCTCGGGCAGCAGCGTGGGTTGCACGCGCACGCTGAGTTCGTTCGTGGAAAAATCGCGCGTGATGACGGCGAGGAGTTTGATCCCGTAGCCGAGGGTGGCGGCGTTTTTGAAATCGGCGGGCGTGATGCGGCTGATGCCCTCGACGATCATGCGGTCCGTTTTGACCCACATGCCGTGGGCGAGCCAGGTGAGGACGGAGGCTTTGTGCGCGGTGTCCCAGCCATCGACGTCGAGCGACTCGTCGGCTTCCGCGTAGCCGAGGCGCTTGGCGTCGGCTAGGACGGCGGCGTAGGGCGCATTGCGTTCCTCCATCTGCGTGAGGATGTAGTTACAGGTGCCGTTGAGAATGCCGTAAATCCGCGTGAAGCGATTCGCCACGAGGCCCTCGCGCAGCGCCTTGATGATGGGAATGCCACCGGCGACGCTCGCCTCGAAAAAGAAATGACCGCCGTGCTTCCGCGCGGTCGCGAAAATCTCCGCGCCGTGGTCGCAGATGAGCGCCTTGTTGGCGGAGATGACGATCTTGCCGAGCGACAGAGCCGCGAGCGTAACTTCGCGCGCGAGGGTCGTGCCGCCCATCAGTTCGCAAACGATGTCGATCTTCGGATCCGTGGCGATGGCGAGCGGATCGGCGGTGAGCTTCGCGGCGGGAATTTTAACGGCGCGTTTTTTCTTCAGGTCGCGAGCAGCCGCGCGGGCGAGCACAAGCTTCGCGCCGAGGCGGGCCTCGAGTTCCGGACGGGCTCGCTCGAGGTGTTTCCACACGCCTTGGCCAACGGTGCCGAAGCCGCAGAGGCCGATGTTGATAGTGGGAAGCGAACTCATGAAGCGGACGCCGCAGCGGATTTTTTCACGAACTTGTTTTCAGTGCCGTTGATCAGGCGCGCGATGTTGGCGCGGTGCCGGAGGATGACGAACAGCCCGACGACCAACGCCAGGATGATGAGCGGCAGCGGTTGCCCGAGCGCCCATGCGGAAATGGGCAGCGCGAGAGCCGCGAGGATCGAGGCCAGCGAGACGTAGCGGGAGAGGAAAAAGGCGGCCGTCCACACCACCACGGCGATCAGCGCGCTGAGCGGCACGAGCACCAGCATCCCGCCGGATGCGGTGGCCACGCCTTTCCCACCGCGGAACTTCGTGAAGCAGGAAAAGCTGTGGCCCAGCAACGCGCCGACCAGACCCACGATGCCCCAATACAGCGGGATGTTTTGCCGGACAGCTTCTGGGGTGTAAGTGAGGAAGGCCGGCCATCCCGCGGCCGCCGCGCCCTTGAGTGCGTCGAGGGCGAAAACGAGATTTCCCGGTCCGGCACCCAGCACGCGGCGCACGTTGGTCGCGCCGGGATTTTTGCTGCCGACTTCAAAGATGTTCACGCCCTTCGCGCGCGCGACGAGGTAACCGAAGGGCAGAGCGCCCAACAGATATCCGACGACGGCGGCGATAAGGAGCGGGACCAACATCAGCGATTACAACTGCACGAACTTCGCTTGCTTGATCGCGGCGTGGTTTTTAATGACTTGGCGCGCGGCTTCGCTGGGCTCCGTGTCCACGCGCACCACCATGTAGGCGGTGCCGCCGGGGGCGAGGCGGCTGAGCGACATGTCGGCGATGTTGACCTTGTCGTTGCCGAGGATCGTGCCGACTTCCCCGACCATGCCGGGCTGGTCGAGATTTTCGAGGACGAGCAATTTTCCCTCGGCGGCGACTTCGACCTCGCGGCCGTTGATGCTGACGATGCGGGGCTGGTTGCCCTTGCCGATGAGCGTGCCCGAAGCGGAAAACGTCGCGCCGTCCGGAGCCGCGACTTCGAGTTGGATCAACTCCGTATAGCCGGAATCCGAGGTGGATTTCACGACCTCCGCCTTCACGCCGAGGCGCTCGAGTGCGAAGGGCGCGTTGACGAAATTAATGCCTTCGCCGCTGATGCGACGGAGGTAGCCGCGGATGATCGCGCGCGTGACGGAGTTGGCGTCGAGATCGACGATTTTCCCCCAATACGTGATGCGCAGCGTGGCGATTTGCGCGGGCGCGATCTGTTGCACGAGCGTGCCGAGCTTCGCGCCGAGATCGAGATACGGCCCGAGGATTTTGAGCGCGGCGGCGTCAATCGAGGGCATGTTGACGGCGTTGCGGATCACTCCGCCGTTGAGCACGTCGGCGATCTGCTCGGCGACTTCGATGCCGACGGATTCCTGCGCCTCGGCGGTCGAGGCGGCGATGTGGGGAGTGAGGACGACGTTGGGCAACGTGCGGAATTCGCTGTCCTTCGGGAGCGGTTCCTCCTCGTAAACGTCGAGCCCGGCGGCGGCGACGTGGCCGGTTTTCAGGGCGGCGATGAGGGCTTTCTCGTTGATGATGCCACCGCGGGCGCAGTTGAAGATGCGGACGCCCTTCTTGCACTTCGCGAGGGCCGCCGCGTCGATCATGTTGAGCGTGTCGTCGGTCAACGGCATGTGAACCGTGATGTAGTCCGACTGCGCGAAGAGTTCGTCGAGCGTGACGGCTTCGACCTGCATCGCCTTCGCGCGGCTGGGCGCGAGGTAGGGATCGTAGGCGAGGACGCGCATGCCGAAAGCTTGGGCGCGCTTGGCGACTTCGCTGCCGATGCGGCCGAGGCCGATGATGCCGATGGCTTTTTTATAGAGCTCGATCCCGCTGAGCGTCTTCCGGTCCCAGTTGCCGGCCTTCATCGAGGCGGCGGCTTGGGCGATCGGGCGGGCGCCGCAAAGGATGTGAGTGAACGTGAGCTCGGCGGTGGAGATCGTGTTACCCGAGGGGGTGTTCATGACGATGACGCCACGCTCGGTGGCGGCTTCGACATCGACATTGTCCACGCCGACGCCGGCACGGCCGACGACTTTGAGGAGCGGCGCGGCGGCGATCACTTCAGCGGTGATTTTCGTCTCCGAGCGCACGGCGATGGCGTGGACGTCTTTGACGAGCTCCAGCATCTGAGCCGGCGAGGACCCGTAGGCCTCAATGACTTCTAGGCCCGGCTGCTGGCGCAGGTAGGCAACTCCCTTGGGTGAGATCTTGTCGGCGACGAGGACTTTCATGGGCACGAATGGTTTTAATGGCAATGTCCGCGCGCGATGCTAGCAAGAAAAAGGTTTGGGCGATGGCTGCATGCACCTCCCGCCGGGTTACGGATCGCGCTTGCCGCCATCCTTGAAAATGAACCCAGCGCGCGCAGCGGAAGACACCGGGGCCAACCGCTTTGCGCGGCTCAATCGCGCATCGTCCTCACACTACCAGCGCCGGATAGTCGGTGTAGCCATGAGCATCGCCACCGTAAAAGCTCCCCGGAATCGGCGCGTTCAAGGGTGCATTGAGGCGCAGACGTCGGGGCAAATCCGGATTGGCGATGAACAGTTTCCCGAAAGCCACCGCCTCGGCCTCGCCCGCCGCCAACACCTGCTGGGCACCGGAGATCGTGAAGTTTTGATTGGCGATATAAACGCCCCCGAAGGCGTATTTCAACACCGGCCCCAGTCGCGGCGCATCAAGCGACTCACGCGCGAATAGAAAAGCGATTTTGCGCCGCCCCAGCTGATGCGCGAGATGGCCAAATATCGCCACCGGTTCACTGTCGCCCATCCCGTGAGAATCGCCGCGAGGAGCGATGTGATAGCCCACCCGGTCCGCACCCCACACGGAAATCACGGCATCGGTCACCTCGAGCGGCAGCCGTGCGCGATTCTCGATCGAGCCGCCGTAATCGTCGGTCCGCAGATTGGATGAATCCTGCAAGAACTGGTCGAGCAAGTAGCCGTTTGCCCCGTGAATCTCGACACCGTCGAAACCCGCGCGCTGGGCGTTCTCGGCCCCGCGCCGGTAGGCGGCGACGATCCCGGGCAATTCCTGGCGCTCCAACGCACGCGGCGTGACGAATGCCTTTTGCGGGCGGATCAAGCTCACGTGCCCGCTCGCCGCCCTCGCGCTCGGAGCGACGGGGAGTTGACCGTCGAGATAAACCGGATCGGAGATGCGACCGACGTGCCACAGTTGGAGTATCATTCGCCCGCCGGCTTCGCGAACCGCCATGGTGATTTTCTGCCAGCCCGCGATCTGCTCCTCCGACCAAATGCCTGGCGTATCGGGATAGCCCACCCCCATCGGATCGACTGCCGTGGCCTCGCTTAGGATCAAGCCGGCCGACGCGCGCTGCACATAATACTCGCGCATCAAATCATTCGGCACGCGACCCGCGGAGGCACGGCAGCGCGTGAGCGGCGCCATGATGATGCGGTTCGGAAGTTTCAAAGCGCCGACCTGAAGAGAATCGTGAAGCGTGGCCATGCACCCATGAGATGCGCCAAACCGCCGCAGAGCAAATAGCCCAAGCGAAAAACTTTCCTCCGTTTCCTTCTTTTCAGCCCTCCCTTTTGCGATCGAATTCGCCCATGCCGAATTCCCCCGCCACCTCCGCCCCGAACCCGTTGAACGTTCGCCTTGCCCGCCAGATCGAGTTCATCGTCGAGACCGACCGCCTGAAGGAAATTTTTCGGCAGACCCTCAACACGCGCAGCCGCCGCGCCGAGAACGACGCCGAGCATTCCTGGGCCCTCTGCCTGCTCGTCATCACGCTCGCCGAGCACGCGAATTTTCCGCAGCTCGATCTGCTCCGCGTGTTGAAAATGGTCATTGTCCACGACCTCGTTGAAATCGACGCGGGCGACACCTTCGCCTACGACACCAAAAACATGGCCGACCAACATGCCCGCGAATCCGTCGCCGCCGACCGCATTTTTGGGCTGTTGCCCGCCGATCAACCCGCCGAGATGCGCGCGCTCTGGGATGAGTTCGAAGCCCGCGCGACGCCCGAGGCGAAATTCGCCGCCGCCGTGGATCGTTTTCACCCGATGCTCCTCAACTGCCGCACCGAAGGCGCCGCCTGGAGAAAACACGGCGTCACCAGCGACCGCGTGCTGGCCCGCAATGCCCACATCGCCGAAGGCAGCGCCGCGCTCTGGACCTACGCCCAGCACATGGTCGCCGCCGCCGTCGAGGCCGGACACCTCGCGAAATAATTTTCGCCAACTGTAGCAGCGGCTTCACGCCGCGCTTCCGCCGCCATCGCGGCGTGAATCCGCTCCTACAGTTCACTCCTCGCTTTGCAGCGCGGCAACGACGTTGAAATCCTCGAGCGTGCTCGTGTCGCCTTTGACGAGACCGCCGGCCGCGATCTCCTTCAAGATGCGGCGCATGATTTTTCCGCTGCGGGTCTTCGGCAGGCCGGCGGCGAAACGCACATCATCGGGCCGCGCGAGCGAGCCGATCTCTTTCGCGACGTGGGCGCGGAGTTGCTCCTTCAGCTCGGGCGAGGCGGCGAAACCGTTCTTGAGCGTGACGAAGCACACGAGCGCCTGGCCCTTGAGTTCGTCGGGACGGCCGACGACGGCGGCCTCGGCCACGGCGGGATTCGAGACGAGCGCGCTCTCGATCTCGGCGGTGCCGATGCGGTGGCCAGAGACGTTGAGCACATCGTCGATGCGGCCGACGACCCAGAGGTAGCCGTCCTTGTCGAAGCGGGCGCCGTCGCCGGCGAAATAGAAACCGGGGAGCTCGGTCCAATATTGTTTTTTGAAACGATCATCGTCGTTCCACAGCGTGCGCAACATCGAGGGCCACGGGTGTTGCAGAAAAAGCCGGCCGCCGGAACCGCGTGGGACTTCGACGCCGTGGTCATCGAGCACTTTCGGCACGACGCCGAAGAACGGCTTCGCGCACGAGCCGGGTTTCGCGGGCGTCACGCCGGGCAGCGGCACGACCATGATCGCACCGGTCTCCGTCTGCCACCACGTGTCCACGATGGGGCAGCGTTTTTTGCCGATGAGCGTGTGATACCACATCCAAGCCTCGGGGTTGATCGGCTCGCCGACGGAACCGAGGAGGCGCAGCGACGCGA
>JANYBX010000250.1 GCA_025360615.1 Opitutia bacterium | reverse complement strand
TAAAAAAGCGGGCGGCGTTCATTGAGCGTTAAGAGTTAAATGTTGAACGTTAAGAGTTGGTTCGGGCGTATTCAGGCCGGAACGGCCGCGAGTTCTTTTTTGATCCAGTCGTAGCCCTTGGCCTCAAGCTCGAGGGCGAGGGATTTGTCGCCGCTTTTCACGATGCGGCCGTCATACATCACGTGAACGTGGTCGGGCACGATGTAGTCGAGGAGGCGCTGGTAGTGGGTGATGAGGAGCACGCCGAGATCGGGGCCGCGCATGGTGTTGACGCCGTCGGCGACGATGCGGAGGGCGTCGATGTCGAGGCCGGAGTCGGTCTCGTCCATGAGGGCGAACTTGGGCGCGAGCATGGCCATCTGGAGGATTTCGCAGCGTTTCTTTTCACCGCCAGAGAAGCCGTCGTTGACGGAGCGGGAGGTGAATTTGCGGTCGATCTTCAGGAGATCCATTTTCGCGTAGAGGCGCTTGTAGTAGCCGGTGGCGTCGATCTCCTCGCCTTCGGCGAGGCGGGCCTGCAGGGCGGCGCGGAGGAAGTTTGCGATGGAGACGCCGGGGATTTCGCTCGGGTATTGGAACGCGAGGAAGATGCCGGCGCGGGCGCGCTCGTCGGCTTCCTGCTCGAGGATCGAGACGCCGTCGAGCAGCACTTCGCCCGAGGTGATCGTGTAGTCGGGATGACCGGCGATGGCTTTGGAGAGCGTGGATTTGCCGGTGCCGTTGGGCCCCATGATGGCATGGACCTCGCCACTGTTGATCGTGAGCGAGAGACCTTTGACGATTTCCTTGTCACCGATGGCGACATGGAGGTTTTTGATTTCGAGCGAGGACATGAGTTTTCGGAAAAGGAAAATGTGGAAGGCTGGAAAACGGGAACAGATCAGCGGGCGGATTTGGCTTTGCCGCGGAAGGTGATCTCGACGGCGTTGGCTTCATAGCCGGCCGGGAGAACGGATTTGATCTTGGTGAGAACAGCGGGCGGGAGATCGATGTCGTGCGTGGCGCCCGTGGCATCGTCGTGAAAATGGGCGTGCGGGCGGAGGTTCGGGCAGTAGCGGGTGGGGCCGCGCTCGAAATTTACGGCGCGGACGAGGTCGCACTGCACGAGGGTTTCGAGACAGTTGTAAACGGTGGCGAGGGAGATGCCGGCGAGGGCGGGTTTTACGCGGGCAAAGACCTCCTCGGCCGTGGGGTGATCGCGCTTTTTCAGGAGCACATCGTAGACAACCTCGCGCTGGGGAGTGGCGCGCAGGCCGCTGTCGGCGAGCCGCCGAGCGAGTGGGCCTGAAAGGGTGGTGGAGGGTCGGGAAGCCATTGAGGGAGGGGACAGCCAATTGGAATGGTTCTAAATATCAAGCCGGAGTTAGAACTATTCTAAGGGGATTTTGCCGGGGTGAGGCGGAGGCATTTTGAAGCGGTGGACGTTCGCGATTCGATGGGGGAGACTGCCACTCGACCACAAGGCGTTCTCAATTTTTCGGGTTCCGCGCCAATACTGGCATGAATGTGCAAGCACCTCCTTTTCCTGCTGATCGCCATTTCGGGTTCTTCTCTGTGCGCTGCGCCCTACACCACCGCCGTGCTTCCCAAGGGAAACTACGATTTTTGGCGCATCGTACATGCGGGCGCGATCAAGGCCCAGCAGGAACTGGGGCAGCAGGGGATCGAGGTGAATCTGCTTTGGGAATATCCCGAGCGGCAGGAAGACAGTGGGGCGCAGGCGCAAATCATCACCCGCATGACTGGGGAAAAAGTCTCCGGTTTCGTCTTGGCCCCGATGAATTCCCGCACGCTGGCCCGGGTGGTCGAAGCGGCGGCGCTCGCCAATATTCCCACCGTGGTCATCGACTCGAATCTGCGGTCGAACGCGCAGGTGGACTACATCGCCACCGAAAATTCCACGAGCGGCGCGCTGGCGGCCCGCACGCTGGGCAAGCTGCTGAATGGGAAGGGCCGGATCATCGTGTTTCGCTATAAAAATGGCGCGGGGGCCGGATCGCAACGTCGCCTTGCATTTGGCGGGAACGTTGCAGTGGAAAAGGGGTATGCCAGGCAGCGGCCGAGGTCACGAGATCGGGATGGGCCGTTCACCTCAAACCAGCCTCGTCATGTGGGCGGCTACGCCGACGGGATCGTTTGGGCTTGGATCAATTCGTTCCAGGATGGGCCTTATTTCGGAGGGGAGTCGTTGCAGCTCCGGGCAGAACGGGAAACCGATCCCTTCACTGATCGTAGCTGCGATAAAACGGCTGCTGCACGGGGACGGTTTCGGTGGGTTGGCCGAACCAGCGGGTGAGTAGCGGGGGCCATTCGGGGTCGAGAGGGAGGAGGACGAAGCGGCCGGTGAGGGATGGGGTGTCTTCGGCTTTCAGGTTGGTCTCGGGGCCGGAGCCTTTGTTGCCGCGGCCGGAGAGGAGGGCGTTGTGGCTGAAGACGGTGCCTTCGGGGACGCGTTCGACGGCGATGTCGAGGCCAGTGCAGAAAAGGGCGAGGCCCGCGCCCGTCGGGCGGGCGAGGAGGGCGGCATCGACTTCGCGGCGGTTGCCTTGGAAACGGAGATCGTCGCGGTGGAGATGGTAACGGCCGAATTCGTTGAGCACGTCTTTGCCGGGATAGCCGGCGTAGGGGCCGGCGCCGAGCCAGCGGAAACTCGCGGCTTCGGCGGGCACGAGGAGCGAGAGGCCGGCTTCCAGGAGCGGACCGTGGCCGGGGGCGAATTTGTAATCGTAGCCGATCTCGAGCGCGCCGTTGGGGTAGAGGGTGATTTGGTGGCTGCCGTCGAGCGCTTGGTCCGGAGCGTCGGGGCGGGCGTAGTGGCCGCGCACGGTGAGGGTGATACTGCCGCTGGGCGCGCGCGTGGTCTCGATGGCGAGCTGCGTGGGCGAGCGAAGAAACGCGCCGGTCCAGAGCGCGTCTTTTTTTGCGCGGAGGGCCTCGGCTTCGGTGAACTTGCGGCCGACGTGCGGGAAAAGTCCCGTGGCGAGCAAGGTGCCGGCGCGGTCGAGGAGCGTGAGTTCGCCGGTGGCGCGATCGAGGCGGACTTCGCCATGGGCGTGGGTCACACGGATCGTGGTGGGTGTTTCGTCGAGCGCGAGCGTGCCAACGGGAAGTGAGCGGAGGAGTTTGCTGGCGTTGGGCGCGGCGTTGGGAAATTCGAGTTGCAGCGTGCGTTCATAGAATGAGGAGGTGCTGGCGCCTTCGGTGCAGCGCAGCGCGAGCGTGAAGATGTCGGGGCCAAAGGCGTCGGCGGGGAGCGTGAGCGGGAGGGTAATTTCCTCGGTGGCGTGGGACGCGGCGTGGAGGGGGAGGGTGCCGCTTTGCTCGGCGGTGCCGTTGCGCAGGAGTTCCCAGTGGAGCGCGAGGCCGGCGAGCGAGCGAAAGTCGAAACGGTTTTCGACGTGGAAGGTGACGGCGGGGACGTCAGACGAAATGGCGAGGTGGCGCTCCGGGATTTGCACGGGAGAGTAAACTTTGCGGACCTGCCAGTAGTCGGTCTGCGGCGTGCGGTCGGAGTAAACGATGCCGTCCATGCCTTGGTTGCCATCGGTGTCGTAGTAATGATGGGCGTCGGGCCAGACGTAGAGATCGGTCTTTTCACCGGTGGGGCGCGCGGTGGCGGAGCGGAGGATGCCCTGGTCTTGAAACATCCAGACGGCGCCGCCGGCGAGGCGCGGGCTGGCTTGCATCACGGCCCACTCGTCCTGGATGCGGTCGGTGGCGAGGCCGAGGGCGTGGGCGTATTCGGTGAAGATCACGGGGCGCGTCAGGCGCGTGGCGTAGTCGCGCACGGTGGAAAGCGTGGGATAGTGCGGCGCGTAGAGGTCGATGTCGGCGGGGAGGTCGGCGAAGTTTTTCGCGAAGTAGGAGCCGACCTGCGGGAAACACACGGGGCGCGACGCATCGAGGGCCTTGACGCGGCGGGCGGTGGCGAAGGTGAGCGGGGTGTTGGGGTTTTCGTTGCCGACGCTCCAGACGAGGATGGAGGCGTGGTTGTGATCGCGAGCGACGGTAGCTTCGGCGCGGGTGAACAAGATTTCCTGATACGACGGATCGGTGAGATGTTCGTCGCCGAAACCGAAAGGGACTTCGCACATCACGTAGAGGCCGAGTTCGTCGCAGAGATCGAGGAGGCGGCGGTGTGGCGGGTAGTGCGAGGTGCGGACGAAATTAATATTCGCGGCTTTGATGAGTTCGAGGTCGCGGCGGAGGTGAGCCTCGGTGGCGGCGCGGCCGACTTCGGGCCAGATGTCATGGTGGTCGACGCCGCGGAGTTTGATCGGGCGGCCGTTGAGCTGAAACACGCCGTCGGCGATGGTGACTTGGCGGAGACCGATTTTTTCCGTGAGCTTCTGGCCGGAGGGGAGCGCGAGTTCGAGCGTGTAGAGCGCGGGAGTTTCCGCGGTCCAGAGCGAGGGATGCTCGACGGTGAGCGTGGTCGTCGTGGAGGTGGCGAACTGAAATTCGCGAAGGAGTTTCCCGTCGGGCGCGAAGAGGCGGCCGGTGAGGTTGGCGGGCTCGCTCGTGGTGGCGGCGAGGGTGAGCGCGGCACTGCCGTCGGCGTTGAGTTTGGTTTGCGCGGAGTAGTCTTGGAAATGCGCGGGCGGCACGGCGAAGAGCGTGACGTCGCGGTAAATGCCGGAGAGCGCCCAGCAGTCGTTGGTATCGAACTCCCAGCCCTTGCTGCGCGTCGTCACGCGGACGGCGATGATATTGTCGTTATCGGCGCGCAGAGCGGATGTGATGTCGAAGGCGACGGGGTTGTAGCCGCTCGACCATTCGCCGATGCGGGTGCCGTTGATCCACACTTCGAGACCGGAGAGCACGCCATCGAAGCGCAGGAAAACGCGCTGGCCGGCCCACGAGGCGGGCGGGCGGAAGCCGCGGCGGTAGAGGCCGGTGCCCTCGGCGAGGGTTTTGCCGTAGCGCGGCTCGGCGAAGCCGGCGAGTTCCCAGTGGCTCGGCACGGCGAGCTGCGACCACGTGGTGTCTTTGAATTCGGGCGTGGCGAAGGCGGCGTCGGGTGCATCGGGCGCGAGCGTGGCGGTGGGAAAATATTTGAAACGCCACGGGCCATTGAGCGTTTGCGAATTGGCGGCGGTGGGCGTGACGACGAGCGGTTGCGGCTGGGCGCGCAGGGTGAGGGCGGCCGCGACGACGGCGAGGCATGCGTAAAGCGCGCGAAATGGGGTGAGCATGAAACTAGCGCAGTGCGTGGACGCGGTCG
>JANYBX010000246.1 GCA_025360615.1 Opitutia bacterium | reverse complement strand
TCCCACGTGCCGTCGCGCGCGGTGAGGTTTTCAACGTAGACGCGCACGGGGAGAAACCCGAAGTGCGGCATCTGCGTGAGCGGAGTGGCGAGGCGGACCGTGACGCCGGAGCCGGGCAAGGACGGGAGGTTGACGATGGTTTCGGCGTGAAGGGCCGGGGGGGAAATGAGCGCGAGGACGAGGGCGGGGATGAGACGGAGGATCGAAAGGCAGGGCGCGTGATCCCTCACGCGCCGGTTGGGCGTGGCCGACATTTCTACGCGGACAGAGCCTTGCGGCGCGTGAGGGATAACGCGCCCTACCTTTTCGAACACGCTCATGCGATTTTCGCCGCGGCGAGCGTGCCGGGGAGCGGCTTCGGTTGCGCGGGGATTTCGGCGAGGAGTTTTTCGACCACGCTCGCGGAGGTGGCGCCATCGAGCCGCGCGGTGTGTTCGAGAATGATGCGATGGCCGAGCACCGAGCGCGCGACGGCTTGCACGTCTTCAAAGCTCACGTGCGGGCGACCGTGGCGAATCGCACGCGCACGACCGGCGGCGGCGAGCGCGAGCGCGGCACGCGGGCTCGCGCCGAAGCGCACGCCCGCCGAAGCAGTGGACGCGCCGGGTTGCGAGGCATAGACGAGACGAGCGATGTAGTCGGCGACTACCTCGGGCAGAAACACGCGGCGCACCAGGGCGACGAGCGTGGCGAATTCCTCGCGGCTGAGCACGGGCGCAACGACGGGCTCGGAGCCGAGTTCGCGGTTGAGCACGATGCGGCGGAGCACCTCGGCGGAGTTCGACGCGACGACGATCTTGAAAAGAAAACGATCGAGCTGCGCTTCGGGCAACGGATAGGTGCCCTCGAGGTCGATGGGGTTTTGCGTCGCGAGAACGAAGAACGGATCGGGCAGCGTGTGCGTCTCGCCGCCGGCGGTCACGCGGCGCTCCTGCATGGCTTCGAGGAGGGCGGACTGCGTTTTCGGCGAGGCGCGGTTGATTTCGTCGGCGAGGAGAATGTTGGCGAAGACGGGGCCGCGCTGAAAAACGAAGCGGCGGCCGGCGGGCGTTTCCTCGAGGACGGGGTTGCCAGTGATATCGCCGGGGAGCAGGTCGGGCGTGAACTGCACGCGACGCGATTGCAGGCCGAGGGAGGCGGCGAGGCCCTTGACGAGTTCGGTTTTGCCAAGGCCGGGCAAGCCTTCGAGGAGGAGATGCCCGCGCGCGAGCACGCCGGTGACGACGAGTTCGATCAACTCCTCCTGCCCGAAGAGCACGGTGCGCAACGTGGCGACGAGCCGCTCGAGGGCAGCGGAAGCGCTGGCGAGTTCGGGGTCGGTAGGGGGAGTGGGGGCGGCGGGGGTGATCATATGGGAATTTTCAATGTCTAGCGTGCGAGGATGCGAATACCGCGAGACTTCACTCGCTTCTTATCTGTAAACTACAGCCCTTCTCACGTGGATGAAAAAGGCGGCCCAAAATGGGAGCATAAAAGCAATGTGCCGCGACGCCTGAAGAGCACCTTTTGGTAGCGGAAAACTTTCGTTCAATATGATCTCGCCGCAACCACACATGCTCCCAACCAAAGCGCAAAGCAGCGGAACCTTACTCTGCTTAACGAGTGATTCAAACGAACCAAAGCCTACCACGGCTGCGAGACACACCCACGTCGCGAGATAGGAAGTTCGCCCGAGAAATCCCTCTCTAAATGCTACCACCAACC
The DNA here is from genome assembly GCA_025360615.1 of Opitutia bacterium. Lineage (GTDB taxonomy): Bacteria > Verrucomicrobiota > Verrucomicrobiia > Opitutales > Opitutaceae > Tous-C4FEB. The sequence goes on along the minus strand of JANYBX010000246.1, from coordinate 2,201 downwards.
CGATTACGGAAACCCAAATCAAAAAGAAAGGACCGATAAGGATAATAACTCTCACGATAGTTTGAGAATGAGGTTTTTTAGCTGCGGACGTTAGTCGCGCAACGCGCAGAGAAGAGGTCACGTTTCACTTGAAAAAATTCTTCAGCGCCGCGCGCTCGGCGGGGGTGAGGCGGTTGACCCAGACGGCGTCGCCGCCTTGGGCAGGAGTTGCAATCGCACCCGCGGAAGTGGAGCCGGCGGCTTTGCTCGGGGCGATGTCGTGCGCGCCGGCGGTGGTGCCGAGCTTGTCGCCGAGGGAGACGCGGCTGAGATCGCCGAGCGTGAGGCCTTCGGATTTGCCGTCGCCGGCGTCGGATTCCTGCTGGGAGAGCGTGAGCGGCGCGGTGCCGCCGCCGCCGCCCGGACCACCATTTCCGCCCGGGCCATCGCCTTTGCTGAGCTTTCCATCAGGACGGGCGACGGGCGCACCGGCTCCGGCGGCTCCGGCAACGCCGCGGGTTTGGCGGCCGGCTTGGGAGAGTTGCTGCGCGAGTTGGGCGCGTTGCTCGGGCGTGAGGCCGGCGAGCTGGCTCGCGTTGGCGGGAAGATTCGCGAGGAGTTCCTTGTTGGCGGCCATGTTGCCATCGCGGAGGCCTTGGAGCGCGGCGGCGAGGTTGCCAGCGGCGGACTTCATGTCGACTTCGTTGCCGGCGGATTGGAGGGCGTTGGCGGCCGACTCAAGCCCGCGGCCGAGTGCGGCGGTGGCAGCGGCAGTCTGGTCGCGGAGAGCGTCGGCGGCTTCGAGGGCGGAGTGGTTGTATTGGGAATCGGCGGGGCGGCGGGCGAGTTCGCTGGCGCGCTCGGCGAGTTTTTCAAGGGCGGCGGGATCGGCGGTCTTCAGATCCTGCAGGGCGGCGAGCATTTCCTTGGTCTGGAGGAGCGAGGGCGGCGGCCCGCCGAAACGCGGCGGCGCAGAGTCGCGCGGGATGGGCACATAACTCGCGAGCGCGAGCAGCAGCGCCGCGCCGGCGAGCCAGCCGAGCGGCCCGCCGAGCCGCCAGCGCAGGAGCGCGGGTAATTTCGCGGGCGCGGCGGGCCAGGGCACGAGGCCGGCGGTGGCGGCGGTGAGCCGCGTGTCGAGGCGCAGCGCGGACTCGAGGAAGACGCGGGCTTCGGTGCGGTGGTAATAGTCGCGCCGCGCGCGCCAGCCGGCGAAAATCCCGGCGGCGAGAAAGGCCAGCGCGATGCCGAGCGCGGCTGGTGCAGGCGAATCGCCGTGGCGGCGGAGCGCGAAGACGGCGATGGCGAAGGGCGTGGCGACGGCGAAGAGCGCGGGGGCGGCGCGGGCGAGCCAGGCGGCGACGTTGATGCGGCACGCGAGGGCGGTGGCGCGGGTCTCCCAATAGCGGCGGGGGTTACCGTCGGGCATCGGGCGGTGACGTTGGCCGGCGCAAAGCTGTTGGCAAGTGCGCAGCGGCCGGGCTTCGCGCGCGGAGTGAAAACAAACGAGCCGGGTCAAAAATGACCCGGCTCGTCGCGGAGAACTTGAAAAAAAGCGTTCGTTTACTTCACCACGAGCACGCCCTTCATGCCGATCTGGAAGTGGGCGGGAAAGGAGCAGATAAAAACGTATTCGCCGGGTTCGGCGGGGGCCTTGAAGACGACTTCCGCGGATTTACGCGGCCCGAGCACATCGATCCGGGCGATCACCTGATCCTTCAACGCGGGCGGAATGTAGTTGGTGTCCTTGGCCGCGATGGCGGCAGCGGCAAAGGCGGCGACATCGGTTCCTTTCTTGAGGAGCACCCAGTTGTGGCCCATGGATTCCTTAGGCATCGTGCCATTGTTTGTGAGAACAACTTGAAGTTCCTCGCCGGGCTTGGCGGTGATCGACGTGACGTCGAACTTCATGGCGTTGGTTTTGTCGCTCGCCGCGATCTCGACGAGGCGCGGGGCGGCCACTGCGGAAGCGGCGGCGCAAAGAACGGTGAAGGCAAGGGGAAGGAAGTGTCGGAGTTTCATGGCGCGGCAAGTTCAGGCACGATCCGGGCGCTGGCAAACTCGAAGCCGAGAAAAGTAGCGGCGCGACTGCGGCCGGGGAAAATCCCTGATCAACGGCGCAGGCCGAATCGACGGGTGCGGCCTGCGACTAATGCGCGCCGCAGGCCGGTTAATAGGTGCGGCGGCGGGGAAGTCGCGATTGCCTCGGCGCGGGCGGCCGA
>JANYBX010000206.1 GCA_025360615.1 Opitutia bacterium | reverse complement strand
GCCGACGGCGGCGGCCAGCGTGAGCGGCATCACGACGTCGACCTGGTGTCGCACGAGAGCGAGGTAATAGCCGGAGAGCATGACGAGGTTGCCCGCGGCGGCGATGAGGAGAGCCAAGGCGAGGGCGCGCAGCGCGGGGCGATCGACGGCGGACGCAGTGCGCCAGCCGAGTGGCAGCAGCGCGGCGCACCAGCTGAACGGGAGCATCACGAGCGCGCCCAGCGGCGGCTCCTGGTAAACCATGAACGGGAAATAGCGCAGAAACTTCGGAATGAAAAAGAGGTGCTGCAGAATGTGCTTCGGCATGTAGGCCGGGGAAAACTGGACGATGTCGCGCAAGTCCTGGCCGAACTGCTGGTAGGTCGTGCCGAACTCCAGCGGAGAATCGAAGCGGGCGAAGTTGAACGCCATCTGGGCGAGACCGACGACGCCGATGGGAACGGCGAGCGCAACGAGGAGCGGAAGGGCGAGTCGGCGCGCGGGGTTTTCGCGGGCGCGCGCGCGTTGGTTGAGCAAGAGCCAGACGGGAATCAGCAGAAAAGCGGACGGAAGAAACGAGGGGCGCGTGGCGACCATCAGGCCGGCGGCGAGACTGGCGAGCGCGAGCCAGCGGCGCGAGTGGCAGCCGGGCTGGAGCGCGAGAAAGGCGCCGCCGAGCGCGGCGAGTTGCAGGCAGCGCGCACAGCCTTGAACGACCTGACAATAATAGGGCGGCCAGAAGAGCAGCAGGGACAGGTTGCCCACGGCGAGGACGGTGGCAGCGAGCGCGAGGGCGCAGGTGGACGCGTTGGGCAGATAGCGGCGGCGGATCGCGGCGAGCAGGCCGAGCGATAGCGCGAAACCGACGGCCATGAAAAAACCGGCGGCGAATTGATCCGTGGGGTAGTTGCCCGCGAGGAGGCGCCAGGGAAGAAAGAGCACGAGCGCGGGGACGACGCCGAAGTAGGAGTAGATGTGGCCGTCGTAGTAGGAGAGATCGAAGCTGTAGTAGGGGGTGTATTGGGCGGGATCGTAGGGATCGGCGAGCTGCGCCATTTGCGCGGCGTCCTTTAAATAGAGATGCCCGCGGAGGAGGGCTTGGGCGTATTCGCCGTTGTAGCCGCTGGGGCCGGCCATGACCCATTGCGGATATTTTTGGCCGACCCACCACAGATAGAGCCAGGCGACGAGCGCGATCGCGACGAAGGCGCTGAGACGCGGGAGGATAGTGCGGGGGCGGGAGCGGAGCATCGTTTGGACCGAAGGGCGTTTAGCCGCGCGATCGCGTGCGAGGCAAACGGGAATTGCGGACGACGCGGGCGGGGTGGGCGGTTTTCACCGCGGTCGCCAGAGCTCGACGAGCTCGTTCGTGAGGGGATTTTTCAGGGGCTCGCCGCAGTGGATGTAGCCGGAGGGGAAGTTGACGCCGGCTTGGTTGAGCTGCGGGAGGAAGGAAGCGACATTTCCATTCGTGATGACAAAGGCCTGCGCGCGGCGGAGGGGCGAGACGGCGGCGATGCGCCGGGCATCGGCGTCGAGGGAAGATTGGTCGCCGGCGAAATACCACGGGTGCCCGGGGGAAACGCCGCCGACAGCGAAGACGACGCCGGGGAGATTGAAGAACGCGAAGATGTCGTCGCCGGGTTTGAAGCCGTTGGAGATGAGTTGAACTTGCACGGCTGCAATGAAGGCGTGGGTGGCGGGATCGAGGCGGAGCGTTGTGGCGGGAACGCCGATGAGAGTGGGCTCGGTCTGCGCGCGGAGTCCTCCCGGGCTGCGATACGGCGCTTCGACGAAGCCGTGGAAAAATTGGGCGAGCGCCACGGCGCAGAGGAGCGTGGTGCCGAGGCGAGTAACCCAAACGCTTCGCCAGCACCAGTCGATGCCGCGCAGGGGCGGTTGCACGTAGCGGGCTTCGAATGGCTGAAGACCTATCGCGTGGCGGCGTTTCCGAAAATATTCCGCTCGTGCTGTTTATTTTGAACCGGGTGATCGGCGCGCTGCCGCAGCTGAATCGGTTGTCGCTCGCGTCGGTGTTGGTGGCGCGGCCGGTGGGATTTGAGCGCGCGGCGTCGCAGCTGAGCGTGTGGGTGGTGACGCCGTGCAAGAACGAGCGGGGGAATATTCAGCCGGCGGTGGAGCGCATCCCGGAGTTGGGCCGGCACTCGGAGATTATTTTTTGCGGCGACCAAAGCAGGGACGGCACGCTCGAGGAGATGGAGCGGGTGCGGACGCTTTTCCCGGGGCGCGACATCAAGCTCGTGCATGGTCCGGGCATCTGCAAAGCGAGGAACGTCTACGCGGGCTTCGACGTGGCGAGCGGCGAGGTGTTGATGATTCTCGATGCCGATCTTGGGGTGATGCCGGAGGAGTTGCCGTATTTTCCCGTTGTGATTGCGACGAATCGCGCGGAGTTCGTGGAGGGCAGCAGGATGGTTTATCCGGTGCCGAAAGAGGCGATGAAGCTGGCGAACATGATCGGGAATCAGTTTTTCAGCGTAGCATTTACTTTTCTACTCGGAGAGCGGGTCAAGGACACGCTCTGCGGGACGAAAGTGATCTGGCGCGAAGACTGGCAGCGCATTCGTCCGCTGATCGACACATGGGGCAAAGAAGATCGCTGGGGCGACTACGAGCTACTCTTCGGCGCATCGAAATTAAACCTGCGCATCTCGGATTTGCCGGTGCATTATCAAGAGCGTGTCTACGGCACGACGAAGATGACGAAGCGTTTTAAGAACGGGCTCATCATGCTGGCATTTTGCTGGGCCGGTTTCAGAAAACTGAAGATGCGGTTGTGAGGTGGGGCGAGGGAACTATGGGCGCGTTTTAGGCCGCCAGATTTCGACGATTTCACCGGTAAGCGGGTTTTTTAACGGCTCTCCGCAGCGGATATAAGCGGAGGGGAAATCGAGGCCGGCGGTTTTTAGCAGAGGGAGAAAAGCCGTGACATCGCCGTTGGTGATGACGAAAGCGCGAGCGCGGCGGGCGGGTGAGACGGAGGCGACGCGGGAGGCATCGAGTTCAAGTGAATGCTGATCGCCGGCGAAATACCATGGATGGCCGGGGGAAACGCCGCCGACGGCGAAGACGAGGCCGGGAAAGTTGAAGAACGCAAAGATGTCGTCGCCGGGGGCAAAGTCATGGGCGATGAGTTGGGCGCGAGCGTCGTCGACAAATGCGTGGGACGCGGGATCGAGCAGCAACGTGGACGGTGGGACGCCGAGCGCGGTGGCCTCGGTTTGCGAGCGCAGCGGACCGGGGATGCGGTAGCGCTCATCGAGAAAGCCGTGGATGAATTGTGCGACCGCGACGGTGCAAATCACCGCGACCACGACCCAGATGGCGCGGTGACTCTCCCAACGCCGGTCGATGCCGCGCAAACAAAGCGCGATGACCACGAACCACGGAGCGAATTGATAAAAGAGATTGGCCGCGATGTCGTTGGTCGTCCCGACTGCTCCTAAAAACGGCAGCAGCAGCAGCCAGCCGGCGAGCAAGAGCGTTCGCCAGTGGAACGGATGCGATTCGCCCGGTGCGGGAGGGCGCGTGACGAGCGTCGAAACGCCCAGCGTGAGGGCGGAGAGGGTGAGCACGGCGAGGTAGAATCCGACGCGGTCGGGTCCGGTTTGGCGGAGGACGTGCTCGGGGAGGGCGAGTGCGACGACGGTGCCGACGAGAACGAGTCCGGCTGCGACGGCGACCCAACGTTGCAACCGCGGCCACCACCGGAGGACGAGCAACGCCGCGGCGGCGATCCCGGCGAAATTGAGTGCAGGCACATACGTCCAGAGCATCGCGATCAGTTCATTGCTGAACTCACTCCAATAGCGGCCGAAGTAGGAGTTGAGAAACGAGCTTGAGACTAACGCGGTGCGCAGACCGCTGCTGCCGTTTTTCCACGCGGTAAAATCCTGAAATTTTAGAAAAAAGACGCCGGCTCCGAGCGCCGCGACCAACCCGAGGAGCGCGAATAATTGGAGTTTTCGCCGCCAGGAAGCGCGCCCCGTGACGGCCAGAAAAAATCCGCCGCTCAGGGTAAGAGGCACGCTGGTGCTGAACTTCACGAAAAAATCTGTGGCCAATAGCAGGCCTGTCAGAGCCGCGAGACCGAAGAAGCGTCGGCAGCTTGCGATGGACACGGCGTCTTCCGCGGCACAGGCGAGGATCAAGCCGGTGGCGGAGTAGAGCAGGGCGGCGTTGAGGAGATTGTAGGACGGGGCGAGCGGCGAACTGGCGAAGGCGAGACCGAGTGCGGCGGCGGTGCAGGCGCCAATCGCGGCGAACCAACTGGTCGCGGGACGATCAGGGGTCGCGGCGGTCTCCCAGCGGCGGAGCCCGTGAAAAAAAACGGCGGCTCCCAACGTGCTCAAAGCCACGATCAACAGGCGAGTTGCGGGGATACTCTGTCCGACGAGAGCGAAGAGACGGCGGCCGATGAGGTGATAAGACGTGTGGAAATCCGAGACCTCTTCGGGGTGGGTGAAGCTGAGATAGTAGACTCCTTCATCGGTGAAATCGAAGCCGCGGCCGACACCCCAAGCGACCACGACTCCGATCACGGCGGTGATCGAAATAAATCCGGCCCAGGGCCGAAGCGGTGCCGAAAGGCCGGTCATGCGGCGAGCGATGGGCGGGGCGCGGGGGTTTGTCTACTCCGAAGTCGCGGGCGCAGGCGAAGGCGCGTGCGGGTTGGCGGAGGAAGGGGGACAGGGACAGGATCGTTTCTTTTGACGTCGCGGGGAATTTCCGGCGGTGTGAGTGTCTTAATTTTTTTCATGCCGCAGGTCACCGTTATCATGCCCGCCTACCAAGCCGCCGCCACCCTCGGGCGGGCGATCGCGAGCGTGCGGGCGCAGACTTTTTCCGACTGGGAACTGATCGTGGTGGACGACGCATCGACGGATGAAACGGGAAACGTGGCGCGCGAACACGCAGCGAACGATGAGCGGGTGAGGGTGTTGGCGAACAGTCGGAACGAAGGCGCGGCGGCCTCGATGAATCGTGGATGGCGGGAAAGCCGGTCGGAGCTCGTGGCGATCTTGGACGCGGACGATCTGGCGCTGCCGACGAGGCTGGAGAAGCAGGCGGATTTTTTTTCGCGCGAGGGCGAGATACACGTCGCAGGGGCAGCGGCGCATTTTGTGGATGCGCGCGGTCATTATTTGCGGCGGGTGAGTCTGCCCGCCGCGCACGAAGTCTTGGCGGAGCGGCGTTGGTATGCGTGCCCGTTCGTGCATTCGACGGTGATGATGCGTCGGACGTTTTTGGAGACGACGGGTGGTTACACGGCCGGCCTGAGGTTGGGGGAGGATTATGATTTGTGGATGCGCGGCTTTACGCACGGTGGCTTTCGCTACGCGAATCTGAGCGAGGCGCTGGTGATTTACCGGGCGAGGCCGACGCAGCGTTGGGCGATGATTCGCGCGAGCGCGGCAGTGAGATTGCGTGCCGGGCGGCGGGAGCGGCGGAGGTGGCGCGGGTGGGGGGCGGCGACGCGGATTCTCGTCGAGGGCGCGGTGGAGCAGTCGGGGATTTTCGCCTGGCGGGATTTGAAAAAGGGACTGCCGCCGGCTCCGGTGGAGGTCACGGCGGCGCTGGGGCGCGGGGTTGGAAACTTGAAGGCTTGAGGACTTCGATGGAGTCGCGGAAAAAAATCGTGTTGGTCACATCGCTGCTGGGTGGCGGAGGGGCCGAGCGGGTCTTGATGACGATGGCGCGGTGGTGGCGGGAAAACGGATGCGCGGTGGCGATCGTGGTGCTGCGGAGCGATGCGGCGATGCGCGAATATGAGGTGCCGGCGGGCGTGGAGGTGCGGCGGCTGAAGTTGATTGGCGAGCGGAACGCGTGGTGGAATCCGGCGCAGGCGACGCGGCTGGTGCGCTTGCGGCGCGCGGTGCGGGAGCTGCGGCCCGATGTGGTCGTGTCGTTCATCGACAAGCTAAACGTGGCGGTGCTGCTGGCGCTGGGCGGAACGCGAA
>JANYBX010000151.1 GCA_025360615.1 Opitutia bacterium | reverse complement strand
AAGCCGCTCCTACAGCTTCCAAGCCGAAGGAAGCTTTCGGGGTCTCGGACCCTCTTGCGAATGAAGTTAGCGACGCGTAACCGGGCGCGTTAAGGATAGCGCGCCCTGCTTTCACTTCACGATGAAAGGCGTGAAGAGACGGGCTTGGGTGGAGGGGAAGCGGCCTTGGATGAAGACGCCGGTGTCGCGTTCTTCCTGGTGTTGCACGTGGCCGGTGGCGTGGAGTTTTGAAATCACATCGTAACGGGCGTGGGGGATCAGGAGGTCAACCGAGTCCACGGCGTCGGCGATTTGCTCGAGGCAGCGGGCGATGAGTTGGTCGAGATTTTTCCCGCTGCGGGCGGAGAGGTAGAGCGCGTCGGGGACGAGCAGGCTGGCGCGGTTGAGCGCGGCGGGATCGGCGGCGTCGAGCTTGTTGAAGACGGTGATGATGGGCTTGTCCACGGCGCCGAGTTCCTTGAGGACGGCGAGCGTCGTCTCGTGATGTTGCGCGAGGTTGGAGTTGGTCACGTCGAGGACGTGAATCAGGAAATCGGCGACGACGACTTCCTCGAGCGTGGCCTTGAACGCCTCAACGAGACCATGGGGGAGGCGGCGGATGAAGCCGACGGTATCGGTGACGAGCAGCTTGCGGTTGCCGCGGAGGTTGAGCTGGCGCGTGGTGGGGTCGAGGGTGGCGAAAAGTTTATCCTCGGCGAGGACGGTGGCGCCGGTGAGGGCGTTGAGGAGGGAGGATTTGCCGGCATTGGTGTAGCCGACGATGGCGGCGGTGGGCACGGGCACGCGCTGGCGGCGCTGGCGCTGCGTGGCGCGCTGCTTGCGGACGGTGATGAGCTCGCGCTTGAGGGCGGTAATGCGGTCGTTGACGAGGCGGCGGTCCTGCTCGAGCTGGGTCTCGCCTTCGCCGCCCATGCCGCCGCCGGTGCCGCGCTGGCGGGAGAGATGGCTCCACGCGCGGGTGAGGCGAGGGAGGGAATATTGCATGCGCGCGAGCGCGACTTGGAGGACGGCTTCGCGGGTTTGCGCGCGGTCGGCGAAGACTTGGAGGATGACTTCCTGGCGGTCGATGACGGCGAGTTCGGAGAGTTTTTCCCAGTTGCGCTGTTGCGCGGGGGTGAGGGCTTCGTCGAAGACGATCACGTCGGCGTCGTCGGCCTTGGCGAGTTCGATGAGCTCGGCGACCTTGCCGCTGCCGAGGAGCGTGGCGGGCGTGGGCGTGCGGAGGACGATCAGCGTGCTGCGGACGACGGTGAGCTTGAGATTTTCGACGAGTTCGCCGAGCTCGGCGAGAAGCTCCTCGGCTTCACCGAGCGCCATGTCCTTGGTTTGCACGCCGACGAGGAAGGCGCGTTCAATTTTTTGCGGGCGTTTGTCTTCGAGGAAATTGGCCATGGGCAACGGGAACTAGACAGGACGGCGTTTGAACCGCAAGGCGGGTTGCTCAATCGGGCGGGGTTGTGAAAACCGGCTGAAACTCCGGGGCGCGAGGCGGACGGCTTGCGGGTGATGGGGCGGGGCGTAGCGTCGGCAGATGCCCGCATGTTCAATCCTGGTGGTCGATGACGAGGAAGAATTGCGCGAGCTGCTCCGGCTGGTGCTCGAGGCGTCGGGCTACGCGGTGGCGTGGGCGAGCAACGGCAAGGAGGCACGCCGGATTTTGGCGCGGGAAAATTTCGATGTGGTGCTGACGGACTTGCTGATGCCGGAGTGCGACGGGTTGGAGCTGATCGGGGAACTGGTGAAGAAGCGCCCTCAGGTGGCCATCGTGGCGATGTCGGGCGGCGGACACGTGGCGGGCGAGCACTATTTACAGATGGCGAAAAGTTTTGGGGCGCACGTGCTGCTGTCGAAGCCGTTTGCCCACGAGGGGCTGTTCGCGGCGATCACCCAGGCGCGGGCGGAGGTGGGAGCGGAAGTGGGCGAGGCGCGGGCGGGCGAGCAGGCGGTCGTCTGACGGATGCCAGCGTGCTCGTCCAACGTGGGGGAACCCCGGCGTATCGTCCGGTTTTTTTACGTCAGTCCGTAAGCGCGGCCGGCTCAAGGCGGTCATACCACTTGAACTTCATATAGACCGACGTGACGGCGAGCAGCGCGAGGATGCCGCCGGCCACCGCCCATTGCTGGAGCACGATGTAGATGGGCAGCGTGACCAGGCAGAGCTGCCAGACGATGCCGACGGCGACGTTGGTCAGATCGTGCGCGGCGTTTCGGTTCGGAATGAAGGCGGGATCTTCCTGCATCACCTTCGCGCGGATCGGTCCCCACCAGCCCCACGGGTTCACCGTCTTGTAGAATTTTTTCAACACATCGTCGTCCTCGGGCTGGGTTTGAAGCGTGCCGATCAGGCAACCCACGATCGAGACGAGGAAGATAACCGGGAATGTGTAGAGCAGGTTGAAGCTGTGGCCGACGACGGCTTCCGCGATGGGCGGCACGATCATGGCGCCGCCGATACCGGCGACCATGCCCCAGAAATAGCCGTAGCCGTTAAAGCGCCACCAATACCACTTGAGCAAATTCGCCACGACGAAGCCGCCGTAGAGCGAGCCGACGAGCCACATCATCACATCGGTGATGCGATTCGTGAGCACGCCGCAGACGACGCCGATGACGAGAAACGCGAGCGAGGCGAGCCGGCTCAGGCCGACGAGCTTGCTGGAGCTCGCGGTGGGGTTGATGAAGCGTTTGTAGATGTCGTTTACGAGGTAGGCGGGGGCGGCGTTGATGGTCGCGGCGAAGTTCGACATGAACGCGGCGGCGAGTCCCGCGAGGAGGAAACCGAGGACGCCGGTGGGCACTTGCTGGCTGAGGACGAGCGGGAGGATTTTCTCGAAGTCGGGCTTCGCCATGGCGCGCATCTGCGGCATGCAGAAGGCGAGGGCGAGCACGGTGATGCCGGCGATCATCATGTAGCGGGGAAACATCAGGACGACGTTGACCATGCCGTTCATGAGGCTCGCCTCGCGGGGATTTCGCGTCGCGAGGATGCGCTGCATGTCGTAGTTCGGCGCGGGGCCGGCCATGCTGGAGAGCACGCCTTTGAAAAACATCATCCCGAAGATGATCATGAAAAATTCGTTGCCGTCCTCGTGCAGCGCGGCGTTGGCGGTGTCGAGGATGCCGGTCCAGTTGAGGTCGAGTTTCCAGCCGAAGAACGGGTTCATCCAGCCGGCGGGAATCGAGTTCGCCATCATGTCGGGGGAAACTTTCACGAGCGCGATCACGCCGATGGTGAGTGCCGTCACGGTCAGGATGAGGAACTGCGCGACCTCCGTGATGACGACGCTGACCATGCCGCCCTTGATCGCGTAGAGCGAGGTGAGGCCGAGGAGAATCATGGCGTAGATATTTTCATCGGTGAAGAGCCCGGTGGTCTCGCCAGTGAAGCGCCACGGCAGCATGACGACGGCGAATTTCCCGATGCCCTTGAACGCGTAGGCGAGCAGGCCGATGACGTTGACGAGCGCGAAGACGACCACGCTGAGATGCGCGAGCGTCGCGCCTTTCCCCCGGCCGAAACGCGTCTGCATCCACTCGGCGCCAGTGAGGACATTCGAGCGGCGGAGCCACGCGCTCATAAACATCATCAGGAAAATCTGGTTGAACGTCGGCCACAGCCACGGGAGCCAGATGCTTTTCGCGCCGTAGAGAAATAGCACATAGACGAGCCACATCGTGCCGCTGATATCGAACATCCCGGACGCATCCGAAACGCCGAGCAGATACCACGGCATTTTTCTTCCGCCGAGGAAGTAGCTGTCGAGGTCCGTCGCGCCGCGCCGCGAGACCCAGAGGCCGATGCTGATAACGAGGCAGAAATATCCGACGATGATACCGAGATCCAAGGCGTGCAGTTGCATGGGGAAAGGATCGCCGTCGCGCGGAGTGGGGAAGGGCGGGCGAAAATCGGAGGAACGGGGGAAATATTTTTCAACGCAAACAAAACCTCGCGCCCGTCCGACAGGCGGCGCGCCTGACTGAGAGCGCCGGGCCGATGGCGAGGAACAGCGTTCTTAATTCTTGGATAAAGGATCTCATGCTGGTGCCCCTCGCTTTGGCGGGGAATTTCGGTCAACGATTCCGCTAGTTTTCCCCTTCATCCGCGCCTTCCCCGTCATGCTTTCCTCCCGTTTTCGTTTTCTTGTTTCCATCGCGTGCGTCGCCAGCGCGGCCTCTGGCCGCTCGGCACCCACCCCGATCACGCCCGTGCCGCCGCAAGCCATGGCGCGCGTCGCGACCGTGCAGGTGCGCGTGGCGCCCGACCATCGGGACTGGACTTACGAGCCAGGCGCACCGGTGCGGTTCAAAATTACCGTCACCGCCGACAACGAGCCGATCGATAATATCTCGGTCAACGTCGCCGTCGCGCCCGACATGATGCCGGGCGTGGCGAAAGCGGTGGCCGTGCCGCTCGACGGCTTGGTGATCGATGCCGGCACGATGACGCAGCCGGGATTTCTCCGCTGCGTGGCGACGGCGGAGGTCGCGGGGAAAGTTTATCGCGGGCTCGCGACGGCGGCGTTTGCGCCGGAGAAAATCGTCGCCACACAGACGGCGCCGGCAGATTTCGATGCGTTCTGGCAGGCGCAGAAAGCCGCGCTCGCCGCCGTGCCCGTGGAGCCGCTGCTCACGCTTCTGCCCGAGGCCTGCACGGACAAGGTGAACGTTTACCATGTGAGCTTCCGTAACGTCGGCCCGAGCTGGGCGCCGGTGCCTGCCCGGATTTTCGGCATCCTCTGCGAGCCGAAACTCCCCGGGAAATACCCGGCGGTGTTGCGCGTCCCCGGTGCGGGCGTGCGGCCGTATTCCGGCGACAAGGATCTCGCGGCGCGCGGCGCGATCACGCTTGAGATCGGCGTGCACGGCATCCCGGTCAACCTGGCCCAGTCCGTCTACGACGCGCTCTACGCCAGCGCGCTCCCCGGCTACTGGCTCTTCAATTTCGAGGACAAGGAAAACTATTACTACCGCCGCATCTACCTCGGCTGCGTGCGCGCCAACGACTTTCTCGTCTCGCGCGAAATGTGGAACGGCAAGGACCTCCTCGTGCTGGGCGCCAGCCAAGGCGGGCAACTTGCGATCACGACGGCCGCGTTGGACCCGCGCGTGACCGGGCTGTCGGCGACGCATCCTGCGTTTTGCGATGTGTCGGCGGAGTTGCATGGCCGCGCGGGTGGCTGGCCGCATCCGTTCATGCCAGACGCGGTCACGGGGAAGCCTTCACCGCACGCGACGCCAGCGAAAATCGAGACGGCGACCTACTACGACACGGTGAATTTCGCGCGCCGCTTGAAAGTCCCCGGCTTCTACATCTGGGGTTACAACGACGACGTCTGCCCGCCCACCTCGACGTTCGCGGCCTATAACGTCATCACCGCGCCCAAGGAACTGGCGGTGGAGTTTGAGCAGGCGCACAGCTATCCGCTGGAGCAGAGTGAGGCGATCAACGCCTGGGTGCGGCGTCAGCTCGGGCTGAAGTGACGCGTCGCGGCGGACTTTCTCATATCTGGGACAACCAATCTCATTACTTCGGCGCGGCGCTTGCTCTAGGATTTGTCACTTTCCGCGCGCTCGTGCGTCGAGTCCCGCTTTACCCTATGCCTTTCCCGAAAAATTTTGTCTGGGGCGCCGCCGCGGCCGCTTATCAAATCGAAGGCGCGTGGGATGAGGACGGGCGCGGCGCTTCCGTGTGGGACGTGTTTTCCCAGCAGCCGGGGAAAGTGTTCGAGAACCACAACGGCAATGTCGCCTGCGACCACTATCACCGCTGGCGCGAAGACGTGGCGCTCATGCGCGAACTCGAGCTCAAGGCCTACCGCCTGTCGCTCGCGTGGCCGCGCATCCAGCCGGGCGGCACGGGCAAACCCAACGCCAAGGGCCTCGCGTTCTATGACCGGCTGATCGACGAGCTGCTCGAGGCCGGCGTCACGCCGTGGGTCACGCTTTACCACTGGGATTTGCCGCACGCGCTCCAGCAGCGCGGCGGATTTTTGAACCGCGACATGGTGGAGTGGTTCGGAGACTACGCGGCGATCGTCGCGGAGCGGCTCGGCGACCGCGTGAAAAACTGGATGACGTTTAACGAACCGCCCTGCGTGATCGGCCTCGGCTACCACGAGGGCATGTTCGCGCCGGGGCTGAAGCTGCCGTTCGCCGACTGTCTGCTCGGTGCGCATCACCTGCTGATGGCGCACGGCCGCGCGGTGCAGGCATTGCGCGCGGGCTGCACGGGGAAAGTTAAAATCGCCATCGCGCACACCGGCCGCGAACGCATCCCGGCTACCGAGGACAAACGCGACATCGAGGCCGCGCGCCGCGACTACTTCACCAGCACCGAGCGCGCGCTGTGGAACCTCGCCTGGTGGGCCGACCCCGTGGTGTTCGGAAAATATCCGGAGGACGGCGTGAAGGCCTTCGGCGCCGACATGCCGCGCGTCACGGCGGCCGAGATGAAGCTGATTTCGCAGAAGACGGATTTCATCGCCTACAACTGCTACTCCGGCTGGCAGGTGCGCGCGGATGCGAACGGCAACGCCGAAAAACTTCCCGGCGGTTGGGGCATCGGCAATCCGCGCGGCACGCTCCCCTGGCTCAACATCGCGCCGATGGCGCCCTACTGGGCCGCGCGCTTTCAGACGGAGCGCTACGGCCTGCCGCTCGTGTTTTCGGAAAACGGCTACTGCAACACCGACTTCGTCCACCTCGACGGCAAAGTCCACGACCCGCAGCGCATCGATTTTATCGCGCGCTACCTCGGCGCAATCCGGCGCGCGATCGACGACGGCGTGCCCATCGCCGGATATTTCTATTGGTCCATTCTCGACAACTTCGAGTGGATGGAGGGATACAAGGACCGCTTCGGCCTCGTGCACGTCGACTACCAGACCCAGCGCCGCACGCCCAAGGATTCGTTTTACTGGTATCGCGACGTGATCCGCAACGGCGGCGTGTCGCTCTGAATACCGCCTTTTTCTCCCCACCTCGTTCACCCATGAAAAAATCCCTGCTGCTCTTTCTCGCGTTGTGCGCCCCCGCGCTCGCGCAAAAATTCCCCGGTCTCGCCCTGACTCCCCCGATGGGCTGGAATAGCTGGAATACCTTCGCGAATAATATCAACGAGGCTGTCGTCCGCGAAACCGCCGACGCGATGGTGGCAAACGGCATGCGCGACGCCGGCTACATCTACATCGTGATCGACGACGCCTGGGAGCGCAAAACCCGCGACGAAAAAGGCAACCTCGTGGCTGACCCGGAGAAATTCCCCAGCGGGATGAAGGCGCTCGGCGACTACCTGCACGCGAAAGGTTTTAAGTTTGGCATCCACAGTTGCGCGGGCACGAAGACTTGCTCGGGCTATCCCGGCGGCCGCGGGCATGAGTTTCAGGATGCGCTTTCCTACGCCTCGTGGGGCGTGGATTATTTGAAATACGACTGGTGCGAGCACGGCACGGCCGACGCGCGCGAGACCTACAAGACCATGCGCGACGCCCTCTACACCGCTGGCCGCCCGGTGGTTTTCAGCCTCTGCGAGTGGGGCCAGAACAAGCCCTGGGAATGGGCCACCGACATCGGCCACCTCTGGCGCACGACGGGCGACATCTACGATTCCTACGACGGCCGCAAGAGCTGGGAGATGGGCTGGAAGCGCATCCTCGACCTGCAATACACGCTGGTCGACAGCAACGGCCCCGACGGCCTCGGCAAGTTCGCCGGCCCCGGCCACTGGAACGATCCCGACATGCTCGAAGTCGGCAACGAAGGCCTGACGTTCGCCGAATCGCGCGCGCATTTCAGCCTCTGGTGCATCATTGCCGCGCCCCTGATCGCCGGCAACGACCTGCGTCACATGAAGCCCGAGGTGCATGCGATCCTGACGAACAAGGAACTGCTCGCGATCGATCAGGATGCGCTCGGGAAACAAGGCTTTCGCCAGCTCGCCGATCCGACCAAGCACATCGAAGTCTGGGCGAAAGAACTCAGCAACAAGGAGTGGGCCGTGTGCGCCTTAAATACCAGCGCGACGGCCGAGGACATCACCGTCGAGTGGAAACGCCTCTGGCCCATCGAGGGCGAGTATCAGGTGCGCGACATCTGGGCGAAGAAAGCGGTCGGCGATACGACCAAGCCCTACACCGCCCGCGTCGATTCGCACGACGTGCTGCTGTTCAAGCTCACGCCGATAAAAAAATAAACGCGACTTGGCTTCGCATCCCCTCGTGGCGGCAGAGCGACAAATCTTCGAGCGGAAGTCTGCACTGTAGAACCGACCGCTGGTCGGTTTCCGGAGCCCGGAGCCCGGAGCCCGACCAACGTCGGGCCTACCGAATGGCCGGCGCGATGATTCGCTCCGTGTTTCCCTGCCGTTATAGGTCGCGAACTCGCTCGCGCCAGCGCGCTCTGGAGGAGGGCGCGGTCTTTGACCCGCCCTGCTTTCAAACTCGGGCGCGCGGTCGTTTCACGGCTTATTTCACGGGCGCTTCTCAAGTCTCGGACAAGGGATCTCATTAACATTTTCCCGCCGTTGGCGTAGCATCCCCTCGCATTCCTCGCCTGCTCTCGGCCCCGAACCTGCTGGGGTTCTTCGCCCCGGACGGTGCGGTTTCCCCGTCCCAATTCATGAAACTTTCGATCGTCGGTCCCGCGATTCCCAACCTCCCCTGGCAGCCCAAACCCGCGGGCAACCCGGACATCATCTGGCGCTACGATGCGAATCCCATCATCGCCCGGCGTCCGCTGCCGCGCGTCACGGGCATTTATAACAGCGCGGTGGTGCCGTGGCAAAAGGGCTTCATCGGCGTGTTTCGCACCGAGGGCATGGACCGCATGCCGCACCTCCATGTCGGCCGCAGCCTGGATGGTTACAAGTTCGAGTTCGAGCCGAAGCCCATCAGTTTCACCTGCGATGATCCCGAGGTCGCGAAGCACGAATACGCCTACGATCCACGCGTCACGCTGATTGAGGGCGTGTATTATGTGACATGGTGCAACGGCTATCATGGGCCGACCATCGGTGTCGCCCGCACGACGAACTTCGTGCATTTCGAGCAGCTCGAGAACGCGTTTCTCCCTTACAACCGGAATGGCGTGTTTTTCCCGCGCCGCTTCGGCGGAAAATTCCTGATGCTCAGCCGCCCCTCCGACACGGGCCACACGCCGTTCGGCGATATTTTTGTGAGCGAGAGCCCGGACCTCACGTATTGGGGCAAGCACCGGCACATCGCCGGCCGCGGCTGGCCCTGGTTTCAGGGCACGAAGATCGGCGCGGGACCGTCGCCCATCGAGACGAGCGAGGGCTGGCTGTTATTTTATCACGCCGTGACGACCACCTGCAACGGCTTCGTCTACTCGATGAGCGCGATGCTGCTCGACCTCGAGCAACCGTGGAAAGTGATCGCGCGCTGCAAGGAGGCGCTGCTCTGCCCCGAGGCACCTTACGAAGTCGCGGGCTTCGTGCCTGGAGTATGCTTTCCTGTCGGCTGTCTCTGCGATGCCGCCACCGGCCGGATCGCGATTTACTACGGCGCGGCCGACACGGTGACGGCGCTGTGTTTTTGTCAGGCGGACGAGATTGTGGAGTTCGTGAAATCGAACTCCCTTTAACAGCCCTCCGGAAACACTGACTCATTCTTCATGGCCATTCTTTCCCTCGCTCACGCCGACTGGACCTTTCGCGATTGCTCGGGGCAAACGTGGCTGCCCGCTGTCGTCCCGGGCTGCGTCCACGCCGACCTGCTGCGCGTTCAGAAAATCCCCGATCCATTCTGGGGCACGAACGAGACCGGCCTCCAGTGGATCGAGGAGCGTGACTGGGAATATCGCGCCAGCTTCACGGTGCCGAAGGAACTGCTCGGTGATGAAACCATCGACCTCGTGGCAGACGGCCTCGACACCGTCGCCACCGTGCGGCTCAACGGCCGTGAAATCGCGCGCACTGAAAACATGTTCGTCAGCCACCGCTGGCCGATCAAGGCGCACCTCGTGGCCGGCGCGAACGAACTCACCATCCGCTTCGGCAGCGCGATGAACTACATCCGCACTCACCGCCCGGGGCACCGCCCGCTGGAGTTCAACGACCCCGTCGGCCGCTCCCAGGTGATTCGCAAGCAGCCGTGTCAGTTCGGATGGGACTGGGGTCCGCGCTTTGTTACCGCCGGCATCTGGCGCGATCTCCGCCTCGAAACCTGGAGTGGCAACCGCCTCGAAAACGTGCGCGTGACGCAGCGGCACGATGCCGGCGGCCGCGTCGCGCTCCGGTTCGCGCCCCAGCTGCTCCGCCGCGATTCCAGCGTATCGTGCCGCTACCGGCTTTCCCTCGACAGCGTGGTCATCGCCGAAGGCACGGGCACCAGCATCGTCGTCGAGCACCCGCAATTGTGGTGGCCCAACGGCCACGGCGCGCAGCCGCTCTACACGCTCGAAATCGAAGTGCTCCGAACCGACGGCAGCGTGCTCGGCCACTGGATCCGCCGCCTCGGCCTCCGCACCGTGTCGCTCGACCGTCACGCCGATGCCGCGGGGGAAACATTTCAATTCGTCGTCAACGGCCGCGCGATTTTCGCGAAAGGCGCCAACTGGATTCCCGCGCACAGCTTCGTCGCCGGGCTCACGCGCGAGCACTACGCGCGCGACCTGCGCAGCGCCGCCGAGGCCAACATGAACATGCTCCGCGTCTGGGGCGGCGGCATCTATGAGAGCGAAGATTTCTATGATCTCTGCGATGAACTCGGCCTGCTCGTGTGGCAGGATTTTATGTTCGCCTGCGCCATTTACCCGGGGGACCGCGCGTTTCTCAAGGGCGTGCAAGTGGAGGCCGAGCAGCAGGTGCTTCGCCTGCGGCATCGCGCGTGCCTCGCGCTCTGGTGCGGCAACAACGAGATCGAGCAGCTCAACGAGGAGCTTTTGAAGCAGCCGCGCCTGCGGGCAAACTACGACGCGCTTTTTCACCGCCTGCTCCCGAAGGTCGTGGCCGCGTGCGACGGCGTCACCGACTACTGGCCGTCGTCCCAATATCGCGGCGATGGCATCAACACCCACGAGGCCGGGGAAAAGCGCGGCGACACGCATTTCTGGGATGTCTGGCACCGCCGCAATCCGGTGAAGGATTACGAGAAGTGGCGTTTCCGCTTTTGCTCCGAATTCGGGATGCAGAGCTACAGCTCACCCGAAACGCAGGCGACGTTTTGCCCGCCCGAGGATGCCAACGTCTTCGGCGCCTCGATGGAGAACCATCAGAAAAACCGCGGTGGCAACCAGGTGATTCTCGACTACGTGTCGCGCCGCTACCGTTTCCCGAAATCGCAGGACGACCTGATCTATCTGTCGCAGCTCAACCAAGCCTACTGCATGCAGACGGGCGTGGAGCACTACCGGCGGCTGATGCCGCACTGCATGGGCGCGCTCTACTGGCAGCTCAACGACTGCTGGCCCGTCGCTTCGTGGAGCTCGATCGAGTTCACCGGCCGCTGGCGCGCGCTGCACCACGTGGCACGGCGGTTTTTCGCGCCGGCGCTGGTGTCGGCTCACGTGCCCGGCGATGAGACGACGATCACCGGCAACTACCGGCGCTCGACCGTCGGCGACGTTCACCTCTACACCGTGTATGACCGGCCGGCGAAGGCGCGCGGGCTGTTGGAGTGGGATCTTTTCCATGCCGGCGGCCGCCTGCTGCTGACGGGGCGGAAAGCCGTCCCGCTCCGCTACGGCGAGAGCGTGAAGCAGAAAACACTGAAGCTCGCCCCGCTGCTCGCGCAGTACGGCGCGGAAAATCTCATCCTGCGCATCGCGCTCGATCTCGACGGCCGCTGCGTGAGCGAGGATTCGGTCTTTCTCGCGCCGCCGCGCTTCGTCGCGCTCACCCAGGCGCGGACCGGGGTGGACATCCGTCTCGCCGACCCCACGCACGCCACGCTCGCGTTCACCTCGAGCGCGTTTCAACACCGGTTCGCCTTCGATTTTGCCGGCATCGCGTTTCGCAGCGGCGACAACTACTTCGAACTCTTTCCCGGCGAGCCCAAGAGCGTGGACGTGGAATTCACGCAGCCGCAGACCCTCGCCGGCCTCCGTCGCGCGCTCACGCATCGCTCGCTGGCCGACACCTACTGAGGTTTCCCCTTGGCCGACCCCGACTCCCAGGCCGCGACGAATCGCGGGGCGACGACCGCGCCGGAGGATCGCGTGCCGATGCGCACGAAAATTTCCTACGGCATGGGCGGCTCCGTGGACATGTGGGGCCACTGGCTCTACCCGAACCTCGCCTATCCGGTCTTCAACATTTTCCTCGGCCTGTCGCCGCAGCTCGTGGGCCTGGCGCTGATGTTGATCCGCATCGTGGACGCCATCTCCGATCCGCTTTTCGGCTGGCTGTCAGACAACGCCCGCTCGCGCCTCGGCCGGCGCCGGCCGTTTATTCTCGTGGGCGGATTGTTGGCCGGCGTCGGTTTGCCGCTGCTCTTTCTCGTCACGCCCGGGTGGGGCGCGACGCTGAACGTCTCCAACTATTTCTGGTGGATGCTCGGCTCGAGCCTCCTCTACATCCCGTTCGTCAGCTGCTTCAACATGCCCTACCAGAGCCTGGGCAACGAACTCACGCCCGACTACCACGAGCGCACCAGCGTGATGGCGGTGAAGAGCGTGATCCAAAAAGTTTTCGAGGTCGCGTTCTTCGTCGGCCTGCCCTTCACGAACCTCGCGTTTTTCTACAACGCCGCCACGGGGAAACAGAACGTTCTCCTCGGCGTGCAGGTGTATTGTGGCATCCTCGGCGTTTTGATGCTGATCGGTGCCGTGCTCGTTTTTATCAACGTCAAGGAGCGCTACTACGCCGGCGTCGCCGCGCGCCAAGCGGAGAAAGTAAAACTCCGTGAGTCGATCTACGAGACGATGCAGTGTGGGCCGTTTCGCCTGAAAATGCTCGCGGGTCTCTGCTTCTCCCTCGGGTCGAGCATGGTCGGCTCGCTCGGCTACTACGCCACGGTTTATTACGTCGCGGGCGGCGACACGAAGTCCGCCAACAATTGGAACGGGGTGATGGGCGCGGCGTGGATGATCGGCGGATTTCTCGGCGTGCCGGTGCTCGCCTTCATCGCGCGGCGCATCGGCAAACGCCCCGCCATGCTGCTCGCCTGCGCCATCGGCGTGGTGGCGTATGGCGCCACGTGGTTTCTCTACACGCCGTCGACCCCGTGGCTGCAAGTGCTCTCGTCCGGCTCGATGGCGTTCGTCGCCGCGAGCTACTACATGATGGATCAGACGATCGGCGCCGACATCATGGACTACGACGAGTTGAACACCGGCAAACGCCGCGAAGGCGCCTTCTCCGCCTGTGGCTCCTGGATGAACAAAGCCGGCAGTGCGCTGGGCTATTTTCTCTCCGGCCAGGTGCTCGCGCTCACGGGTTTTTCCGCCGCGAAACCGCTGCAGTCGCCCGAGACGATCTTCTGGATTCGCGCGATGCTGGCGGGCGTTCCGATCTGCGGCGTCGCGCTCGCGGCGCTATTTCTGTGGCGCTTTCCGCTCACCCAGAAAAAAATGGCCGACATCCGCACGCAGCTCGAGGCGCGGCGCGGAAAAGTGTGAGCGGCGACGAACCATTTCATTACCCCAAACCCCATGATCACTCCTCCTGTCGATCCCGCCTCGGAAAAGCTGAGCGTCCGCGAAAAAATTTCCTACGGCTTCGGCGACTTCGCCTCCTGCCTCTACTGGAAATCGATCTCCGATTTCCTGCCCATTTTCTACACGGACGTTCTCGGGATCACCGCAGCCGCCGCCGGCACCCTGCAGGGAGTGAGCCGCTCCTTTGATGCCATCTTCGACATCATCATCGGCATGCTGGGGGACCGCACGAAGTCTCGCTGGGGCAAGTTCCGGCCTTACCTGCTCTTCACCTGCATTCCGATGGCCATCTTCGGCATCCTGACTTTTTTCGTTCCGGACTTCGATGCGAAGGCGAAGCTGACCTGGGCCTACATCACCTACAACGCCCTGATGCTGGTCTACACCACGATCAACATCCCCTACACCGCGATGCTCGGCGTGCTCACACCAAACACCGCGGAACGGGCCACGCTTTCCTCTTACAAATTCATCGGCGCATTCGGCGGCGGCATCGTGATCACCGCGTGCCTGATGAAATCGACCAAGGTAGGTGGCTGGCTGAACGCCACCACGCCTGGCCAGGGGTGGTTTTGGTCCTTTGTCATCGTCGGTATCATTTCGATCATTTCTTTCCTGATCGTGTTCTTTAACACCAAGGAACGGGTCCAGCCCCCCCGGTCGCAGCAGACCTCCGTGGTCCGTGACCTCAGCGATCTCTGCACCAATCGTCCGTGGTGGATCCTCCTCGCCACGACGATTACCTTTATCTTCTTCTGCTCGCTGCGGGGCAGCGTGGAGACGTACTACTTTAAGTATTACATCGGTACCCAGACCCTTCTGGGACGGACGTGGGACTGGGAAGGCCTCGTTTCCGTCTTCAAGACCAGCAATCAGGCGCTCTCGCTGGTCGGCGCGTTTTTTGTTCCCTTCATCGTTCGCCGGCTCGGCGGCAAGCCGACTTTCGTGCTGTTGTTCGCCGTCGCCATCGGCTCAACCGCGTCGTTCTATTTTCTGAAGCCCGACCAAGTCTGGCTGATCCTGGGCATCAACGCACTGGGCTCGATCTCCGGCGGGCCCCTCAGTGCCCTCATGGCGGCCATGTATGCTGACACGGCCGACTACGCCGAATGGAAGACCGGCCGCCGCGCCACCGGCCTGGTCTTCTCGGCCTCGATTTTCGCGCAGAAATTTGGCTGGGGTTGGGGCGGCGCGATTTCGCTGCTCATGCTCAACTCGGTTGGTTTCGTCGCCAATCAAGCCCAGACCCCGGAAATGCTTCAGGGCCTGGTCAAGTTGATGAGCATTTACCCGGCTGTCTTCGGGATCCTCGCGACGCTCATCCTCGTGATTTTTTATCCGCTGAACGAAGCGAAGATGACGCAGATTGGCGTCGATTTGAAAGCGCGCCGCGCGGCCGACGGCAACGTCCCGGCCTGAAGCGAAGTCGCCGTGCGGGAAAAATAAAATTCGTCGGTCGCTTCACGGGAACCGCTGATCGGATTTTCCCGATGGGGAAAATCTGGGATCGGCCGCTTCGGCTGATCGCCGGCGCGTCGAGGTCAGGGAGCCCGCTGATCGCGGGCGATTTCTCCCCAGCAAAAATCGGCTGGGTCACAGCCCCAGGTGCCGGATTTGCCCGTGGAGGAATCCTCTGAGCGGTCATCCCCTCCGGGGATTTCCAAGATACGCCCTACGGAAGCTCCGTGATCGTGAGACGCCGGGCTTCGCTGTGGGCGGCGATGACGGGGACATACATCGCCTCGCTGGTAACAGGGAGCGCGCGAAAATCCCCGGCGAAGGCGGCGCGCAGGGTGTAGCGGATCTCCCAGCGGCCGGCCGGGACGTGGTGCAGGAAAAACACGCTGCGGTCGTCGCGCTCCTCGCGGTAAAGAGTGCGTTCGTCGCGGCCGCGGGAATCGTTTACGCGATCGGACGAGGCGTCGTCGGCGAGCGGGCGGAGCGTCGCATCCCAGCCGCTGAGGGGGTTGAGCGGTTCGCAGCCGGCGGGCTTGGGGGACTCGATCATCACATAGTCGAGGTCGTGTTGGGCTTCGAGGACGAGGCGGCATTCGAGGCGTTCGTCGCGCACGAGCGCGGCGCCCGTGAACGGGAGAAGTTGCGGCACGAAATGCGTCGGGCCGAGGAGGGAAGGTTGCTCGAACAGGCGGGAGAAATCGCGGGAGATTTTTAGGAAACTTCCGCCGGGCTGGACGTTTTCCGCCTGCGCCCAAGTCTGCGTGGTGGCGACGAGGTAGCACGACGCGCGGCCGGCGGTGCGCGTGAGTTCGAATTGGTTTGAGCCGGGGCGGAGTTGCGCGGGATCGACGGTGAACGTGTCGGGCGCGAGGAGCGACGAGCGGTCGAAGCGGCCGGAGGCGAGGCCGTGGCCGTTGACGGTGAGGGTATAGGTGGCGTCGGCGGTGGTCTCGCCGCGGGCTTGGGCGCAGGCGTGGAGCGCGAGGACGGCGTGGGCGGTGTCGCGAGTGTTGCTCCAGCGGCTGCTCTGGCGATTGAGGAGGAGCCAAGCGGCGGCGGGGTCGATGAGCGGATGATCGGGCGCGAGGCGGAGGAGAGCTTGCAGGCAGAGGGCGGTGGTCTCGACGGCGCCGTCGAGGCCGTTGAAATATTCCGAAGTGCGGCCCCATTGCGCGGTGTCGCCGAATTCGACGGAGTGCGCGCGGGCGACGCCGTTTTCGAGATTGCGGAGGAGGACGGGAATTTCGTCGCGGCGATCGAGGGCGGCGGCGGCTTGGGCGAGGAGCGCGAGGCCGGACGGCGTGAGTTGGGCGCGGTCGCGATAGAGGGCGGTGAAGATTTTATCGAGCAAGGCGCGAGTGGCGTCGTCGGGTGCGGTGGGATAACCGGTGGCGGCGGCGAGGAGCCAGGTGCGGTTGATGGGAGTGAAGGTGGTTTCTTCGCGGAGGAGACGGAGGGTGGCTTCGTGGGTGCGGGAGTGAAGATCGGCGGGGAGCGGGAGGCCGGCGGTGGCGGCGAGGTTGAGGCCGTGCAGCACGTAACCGGTCATGTAGGCGTCGGCCGCGCCGCCGGGCCACCAGCCGAAGGTGCCGTCGCGTTGCTGCGCGGCGACGAGGCGCGCGAGGGATTGGGCGATCACTTCGTCGAGGTGGGCGAGGCCGGCGGCGGGGCGGCCGGGTGGCAGGATGGCGCGCTCGACTTCGGCGGCGGTGAATTTGAGTTCGCGTAATGTTTTGGCCACGACGGCGGCGGGGAGGAATCGGCTCATGGTCTGCTCGACGCAGCCGTAGGGATAATCGACGAGGTAGGGCAGCGCGGCCACGAGCGCGGGGATGATGCCAGGGGAAACTTGGAGCTGCACGGTGCTGCGCGCGGGGTCGAGCGGCGTGGGGAGGTCGAGCGAGACGGAGAGAGGGATTTTTTCGGCGCGACCGGTGACGCCGCCGCGTTGCATGAAACCGTCTTCGCGGAGAGGGAGCGTGAGCTCCATCGCATCGGAGGCATCGCGGCCGGCGTTGGCGCTGAGGCGGAGCGTGGCGGAACCGGGCGCGGTGGCGCGGAGCGGCCAGGCGAGGATGGATTCGCCGGTGGCGGGAACGGAGAGCGTGCGCGGGGCCGGCGAGCCGAGCGTGAGCGGCGCGGGGGCAGCGAGGATCAGTTCGGCGCGGGTGGCGAGCGGGGCGGCGGTGGCGTTGACGAGCGCGGCGTAGAGCGTGGCGGAATCGCCGGCGACGAGAGCGCGCGGGGCGCGGAGGCGGGCTTGAAACGGGAGCGTGGTGCGCGTGGTGGCGTGGGCGGTGCCGAAACGATGGCCCTCGGCGAGAGCGGTGGCGTCGATTTGCCAGGCGGTGAGATTGTCGGGGTAGGTGAACGTGACGGTGGCTTCGCCGCGGGCATCCGTGTGGGCATCGGGGAGCCAGAGCGCGGTGTAGGAAAATTGGCTGCGGACGCGGGGGGAGGAGTCGGGGGAGCCGGGGGGTGGGGCGATGGATTGAATGAACTCCGGTCCCATCCCTAAATACCCAGTCACGGAGCCCTCGGTGTTCACGGTAAACGAACTCAACACGATGTGGTCGGACTCAAGGTTTAGTTTGAGCGGGATTGCGGTGACCGACGGCTCGGTTGCGCCGAGATTCGCGGCGAGGGCGCTGGAGCCGGTGATGCTCGAAGGTAAATAGGGTAGTTGGAAAAAAACATCGGCCGGCGTGAGGGAGTGGCGGTCGAGCAGCGAAGCGACGGCGGCGTCGGCGACGGAGAGGGCGACTTCGCTGGCGATGGGGCGACCGGTGGAGTCGGCGGTATGGAGGGTGAGTTTGGCTGTATCCCCGGGGCGCGCGGTGGCAGCGGTGGGGGCGAGCGTGACGTTGATGGTGTTGGCGGCACGCGACGGGGTGAGACTGAGTTGCCCCATTCGGCTGGCGTCGGCCGAGAGGGAAAGGGCTTCGAAGTTGACGCGGGCCCAGTAGCCGTCGCGCCACGGGAATTCGACGAGGCGGGTGTTTCCGGGGAAAAGCTCGATGCGGGATTCGCCGGTGGTTTCGCCGGAAACGCGGAGCAGCGTGCGCCGGCTGCCGAGAGGGGAAATGACGAGGGCGCGCAACGGCTGGCCGGGGAGCGGAGAGGTGGAGCATGGAATGATGAGCGGAGTCTTGGGCGGTTCGACGGCGAGCCATTCGGTGGAGGTATCGGCGACGTAAAGATCGAGTCGGGCGAGCGGCTCGTCGGCCGCTTCGCCGCCGGAACGATAGAGCACGTGGTAGTAGCCGGTCGGGAGCGCGGCGGTGTTGAAGCGGGCGCGGCCGGTGGAGTCGGTGGCGAGAGGTTCGGCGGAGATTTTTTCGGAGCGGTAGGCGGCGTGGAGTTTTTCCCATGCGGGCGAGAGCGGCGGAACGAGGGGTGGCCAGATGCGGGCTTCGAGTTGGCGGGCGCGGAGGGCGGGGCCGGTGAGGAGCGCGCCGTCGGGAGCGCGCCAGATTTCCTCCCATGTTTGACGGAGGACCGTGATTTCGCCGCGGGCGGGCGTGAGAGCGCGGGTGCCGTCGTGGGTGGTGAGCGCGAGGGCGATGGGTTGGCCGGGGGCGGCGTAGAGTGAGGGAGTAGAGGGCGTGCTCGAATAATAATATTCAGACGGCGGAGTGGGCGAAGCTTCGGCGGCGGTGAGCGTGGCGTCGTGACCAGCGGCGAGAAAATTGTAGGTGAACTCCGTCTGGGCGGCGGTGCCGGCGGTGGCGAGATGGGCGGAGGCGGTGAGCGTGTAATCGGGTGGGAGGGCGGCGGGGATCGGCAGGCGGAGGTGGGCTTGGCCGCGGGCATCGGTGGTGGCACTGAGCTTGATAGTTTCATCTCCGCTGGCGTCGGGCTGAGTGGCGCGGCTGGTGCGCCAGTGAGCCTGGAAATTCGCGCTGATTTCGAGCGGGGCGGCGGCGATGGGTTCGCCGGAAAAATAGCGCGCTTCCAGGAGGAGTTCGGCTTCGCCGCCGGGGAGGGCGTGGCGGATTTTTTCCGGATCGGCGGCGGTGAATTTCAGGACGGCTTCGGGGGCGCGGAAAGTGTCCACGCGGAAGGAGGAGAGGTTGTGAGAAATTTTTTCGGTGCCGGGAGGGGTGAGTTCGATGGTGAAGTTGACGTGGGTGGAAGTGAGCGTGGCGGGGAGCGTAAGGTCGCCCCAGGCGGAGCCGAAGGAGTTGAGGGTCACTTCCCAAGTGCCGAGCGGGGTGGCATCGCGACCGGAGCTTTTGGCGGTGAGTTTGATTTTCGCGCCGGCGGGGAAGCCGAGCTGGCCGCCGGCGTGGGTGCGGACGATGAGTTTCCATCGGGCGGTTTCACCGGGAAGATAGAGGGGGCGGTCGGATTGAAGGTGGAATAGCCAGTTGGTTTGGTCGTCGTGGGGGCGGGGGCGAAAATCGGTGTGGAGCGTGAAGGGCTGGCCAGCGGCTTCGCCGGTAATCGAGAGCGGTTCCTGCGATGAAAGGGAGGAAGGTAGGGTGAGCTGCGCGCGGTCGGTGGAGGCGGAGTCGAAGGCGAGGTGCGTGGCGGATTGCGTGATCGTGCCAACGATCGGGGTGAGCGGGCGGCCGTCGGTTTGGTCGAAGGCGTGAAGCGTGAGGGTGCCGTCGGGCGCGAGGTGGGAAACGACGCGGGCTTGAGTGACGAGGAACCAGTGAATCTGATCGTTGAGGATTTGGCCGGAGGAGTTTCGCGCGACGATCACGTAGCCGCCGGGCGGGAGCGGTTCGCGGAGGCTGAGGCGGGTGACAACGCGGCCGAGCGGACCGTCGATGCCGGTGGACTGATCCCAGAAGGCGAGAGGCGCGAGGTTGCGGAGGAGATCGGCGTCATCGCGGGCGCGACGGCGTTGCGCGAATTCCGCGAGCTGGGCGGCGTCGAGGCGGTAGAGGCCGAGCTGAACGGTGGAGTGGTGTTGCGCGGAGAGCCCGATGACGACGCGGGTGCCAGGCAGATAGGCGGCACCGACGGCGACGAGGAGTTGGGGATCGGCGAGTTTCGCACGACGGAGGCGGAGGCCCTGGGCGACGGCGTCGAGTTCGGGGTCGAGCGGCGCGGCGCGGTTGGAGGCGTGGAGCGCGTCGTCGATGGTGGCGAAGAGGCTCGCAAACGCGGCGTGGGAAATGGGGGGCGCGGCAGAGGGAGCGACGGCGAGGATTCGCGCGCGCCAGTCGTCGGTGCCGGCGGTGAAATCGAAGCCGTCGTAGTTGAATGGTGCTTGAGCGGAGAGCCAGTCGGCGCGGTGGAGGAGGGCGGCGGTAGCGATGGGCGTGTTGCGAGCGAGGGCCACGGCGTCTTCGTAGGCGCGGGCGGTGTCGGCAGAGTCGAGTTGGAGGAGGTGGCTTTGTCGCGCGGAGGCACGCGCGAGGAGGAGTGCGAACTCGGCGCGAGATTCGGAGGGGAGAGAGGCGGCTTGACGGAGCAGGGCGAACGAGGCGGCGACGGTGGTGGGGATTTTTTTCTGATCGCCGTGGAAAGAATCAGCCGCGAGCTGGCGACCGAGGGCGCGAACGGCGTCGGTGAAGAGTGGGGTGTTGACCGGCGAAGGTGGTTGCTGGCCGAAATGCGTGGCGACGGTGAGGCGGAGCGCGAGGGCAGCGGCGGGATCACGGCGGGCACCGAGGGTGGCGGAGAATTCGGTGGCGGAGGCCCAGAAGGCGTCGCGGGGGATTTCGTTTTTGACGTAGGGCGCGAGGAGTTCGTCGAGGGCGGCGGTGATTTTTGGCGGCGTCTCGTAGCGCGGCGCTTGCGCAAACTCGGCGGCGAGCATTTCGAGCTGGCACTGGCGGCGGAGGCTGGGCGTGGGCGCGAGGGCGAGAGCCTCGGCGTAGACGGGCAGGGCGAGCGCGGGGGAATTTTCCGCGGCGAGAGAGCGTGCGGCGGCAAGGCGGGACTCGAAGGTGGCGTCGTCGGAGGCGAAGGTGGACGACGCGAGGGCGAGGAGGACGGAGGCGAACGCGAGGAGCAGGCGGGGCGAGAGACGCATGGGGAAAAGAAGGCGGAACGCTGAACGTTTAACGCTGAACTTTTAACGCTCAACGCCTAACGGGCGGAGGAGGGGCGTGGGGGTGATGATTTTAACTCCAGTGCTGGAGTTCGAGGATGTTGCCTTCGGGGTCGCGGGCGTAGGCGACGCGCAGGGTGCCGACACCGGTGACGGGAGTCGTGACAACTTCGCCGACGGCACTGCCCCCTCCAGTCAACACGGCGGCGAGGGCGGCGGGCACATCGTCCACAAGGAAGGCGAGGTGGCCGAAGCCGGGCTCGTTCACCACGGGGGGTGAGCCGCTGGTCATTTGATCGTAGCGGAAAATTTCGAGCGTGGGTCCGTCGGCGTCGTAGCCGGGGAGGCGGAGGTGAAGGCCGGTCAGATGCGCGTGGGGGAGAGCGGTGAGGCGGTCGAGCCAGTCGCCGCGCAGGTCGCGCTCGGGGGGCTTGGGGACGCAGCCAAACACATCGCAGTAAAAGCGCACGAGCCCGCGCCAGTCGCGGCCGGTGAGATTCGTGTGAACGTATTTGGCTTGGATCGGCATGACGGGGTGGGGGGAGGAATCGAGAACGGGTCGGGTTTTTTTATCCGCAGATCGCGGGGATGGGAGCGGATAAATGAAATCCGGAATTGAAACGCGGAGGACGCGGAGAGCGCGGAGGAGGGAAGGGAATGATTCGGAATTTTGGCCGCAAAGGGGCGCAAGATTTTCGAGAGCCACCGGCGATGGCTTCGTTGCGCCGATAGGCGCGCGGGGAATTTCTTTTCGAGACGGTGGAGCGGGTGCGTCGAGTGACGTCACGGGATTGCGGGGTGGGGGCACCCCGCCTCCAGTTGAGCGGGATTATTTCCAGAGGGGGACGAGTTCTTCCTGGCGGACCCAGCCGGCTTGGCCGGCTTCGAAGGCGAGGTGTTGCCAGCCGAGAAACGATTGGTCGGCGAGGGCGAGGGAGCCGGCGGCGAGGGGCGTCGTTTTTTGCGCGGTGTCGGCTTCAGTGGGAATCGAGCGGAGCGTGCCGGCGCGCCAGACGATGACGGCGCGGGCGTCGGCGGCGTCGCCGTAGAGGTGCCAGCCGAGCAGGGCGGCGAGCGCGACTCCGAGACTCAGCACGAGGAGAACGACGGCGGGCCAAAGGAGCTTGTGCGCGTAGGCGCAGTGGAGCAGCAGCGCGAGCGCGAGGGCGAGGACGGTGGCGGTGGCGCAGAGGATGAGTTGCCAGCAGGCGGGCGAGGCGAGGCGAGCGAGAGATTCGAGCGGGCCGGGAGTGAGGAACGCGGCAAGCGTCGGGGGGACGTGGCCGGATTTTTCGGCGGCAAGGGCGAACTGCGCGCGGATGGGTTCGCTGGAGGGAAACTGCACGAGCGCGACGGCGGCGTGCGCGGCGGCTTCATCCCAGCGGTCTTGCTGGGCGAGAGACAGGGAAAGGTTGTGGTGCGCGATGGGATCGGTGGGCGCGGCGGCGAGGGCGGCGCGCCAGGATTTTTCGGCAGCGGGGAAATCGCCGCGACGGTAGGCGGGGGCGCCGTCGGTGCTGGTGGGGTTTTGGATTTCGGATTCGGCGGAGGCGAGGGGAGCGGAGGCGGTGAAGAGGAGCGCGAGGGTGAGGAAGGGGAAGAGATTGCGCGCGAGAAAGAGGCGAAGCGGGGAAAACTTCGGAACGGCGGCGGCGGCGAGGGCGGCTTGCGCGCGCGTGGGCCAGTCGGCGGGGAGCGGGGAGTTTTCACCGTAGAGGGCGCGGTCGGATTCGGACCAGAGTTTGGGGAGATTTTGGATTTTCGATTTTGGATTTTCGATTTCCGGAGAAGTGGGGGTGGGGGCGGCGGCGGCGATTTGAAGCAGAAGGGCGGTGTCGTGCTGCCAGTGGAGGAGGCGCTGGGGGCTCGCGGGGCTGCCGGCGCGGAGGTCCGCGAGCAATTTTTCCAATCGCGCGTGGGCTTCGCGGCGGGGGCGGAGGGGATCGGTGGCGCGGGCGCGGCGGAGCGCGAGCCAGAGCCAGAGAAGCAGCGGCAGGATTAGCGGAGCGGCGAGGAGAAGAAAAATCTTGCGCGGGGCGAGGGGGTGATGGGCGAGTTCACCACGGGGGAGCGGGTCGCGGGGGAGCGCCGCGGGGGGCGGCGGGGGGAGAATTTTGGATTTTGGATTTTGGATTTTCGATTCGTCGGCGGCGGACTGAGTCGAAGACGGCGCGTTAGGGATAACGGGCGCGACGGCGGGGGTAACGGTGACGGTGGTGGCGGGGGTGGTGATCGTCTGGTAGCGGCCGAGCTTGGGATCGAAGTAGGCGAACGTCAGCGGGCCGAGGGTGTAGGCGCCGGGTTTGGTGGGGACGAGGACGACGTCTTCGGTGAGCGTGGCTTCGAAGAGTTTGCCCTCGGCGAGCGTGCGTTTGGGCTGGGGGGTGATGACTTGGAAATTTTTTGAAACGTCGCGGGCGGGGAGGCCGGCGAGGTCGGGCCAGTTGGCGGTGCCAGTAAGCTCGAGCGTCCACGTGATGGGTTCGCCGACGGAGGCGGTGGCGGGGATAACCTTGGAGTTTAGCTTGAGCGAGCCGACGGCGCCGGTGAAGCCGGCGGGGGCCGGAGGGAGTGGTTTCACCTCGAGGAGCGGAGCGGCGCTGGTGAGCGAGAATTGCTGATACTGGCGCTGCTGGAAAAACCCGAAGCCGACGACGCCGACGCCGAGGTTGAGGAGCTGGTGGACGGCGTTGAGGCGGGTGGCGCCGGGGGTGCGGGCGATGGCACGGGTGTGGTAGGCGAGGCCGTCGCGCGCCTCGGTGCCGGTGCGGAAGTTGAGGGGTTCGGGGCGCGACCAGTCCTCGGCAAGGAGCGGCTCGGGATTCCAATCGAACTGGCCGCGGCCGAAATCGGGGGAGTAGCCGTGCGCGGCGTCGACGGTGTAGTTGAGCGTGAAAACTTCGCCGGCCCAAACGGTGGCGGGCGTGGCGAGGAGGCGGGAGCCGGCGGCGGTTTCGAGGGCGACGCCGGTGTTACCGACGGTGGCAGCATCGGCTTCGAAGGTGGCGACGGGCGTGGTCAGGCGACCCTTGTTGGTGTTAACGGCGAAGGGAGGAATCGTGACCCGCTGTTTTTTGGTGAGATTGACGACGAAGTTAACGATCACGCTGTCGGTGCGCGTGAAATTGATGATCGAGGTGTTGGACGCGCGACCGACCTCTTGCAGGGCGAGGCCGTCGATCTTGGGGACCGGGATGGCTTGATCCGGCGCGCAGTCCTCGAAGACGAGCTGGAGTTCGGTGGTCTGGCCGACGGCGAGCGCGCCGCTGGCGGGATTCCAGCGGATGCTTTGCGCGTGGAGAGCGACAGCGGCGAAGAGGCCGAGCAGGCCGTGGGCGAGAAATTGAGCGAGGCGGCGGGACATGCGGGTGGTCACCAGTTTTTGCCTTTTTGGGCGGGAGCGGGCTTGGGGTCGCCCTGCATGAGTTTGAAAAGTTGCGCGGGGGAATCCTGGTTGCGAAGCTGATCGAGTTTCTGGAGCGGCATCGCGAGCGAGGGGTCAGCAGTGGCGTCGTCGGGTTTTTTCTCGGGGGTGCCGCCGACTTTTTGCGTGTCTCCCGTGGGAGGCTGCGGTGGGGGCGGGGGTGATTTTTGTTTCATGTCGCCGAAGGCGCTTTCGCTGGGTTTTCCGTCGGTGGATTTTTTGTCGTCTTGGTTCTGGGGCGAATCCTTGGGCTGGCCGTCTTGAGGCGATTTGTCCGGGGGCTGGTTTTGCTGGGATTGATCCTGCTTCTGGTCCTGATCCTTTTTTTCCTGAGGCTGATCCTTTTGGTCGGGCTGCGATTTTTTCTGATCCGGTTTTGGCGGCTCGTCGGGTTTTTTCAGGAGGTCTTCGAGTTGCTGGCGGAGTTTCGGCCAGTCGGCGGTTTTCGGATCGTGGGCGGAACCGAGGGCAACGGCGGCGAGGGCGTCTTCGACGGGACCAGGAGGCACGGGTTGCTGCCCGGATTTCAGGTGCTCGCCCCACGTGATGGTGTCGAGGGTGAGTTCGGCCCAGTCGCGGGCGGAGCAGTCGGGCTGCGCGGCGAGGCGGGTGACGATTTTTGAGAGGGCGGCACCGGGCGCGGGAGGAGGAGGAGTGGCGGTGGGCGGAGTGAGCGTGGCCGCGGCGCGAGCGGAAGGGGCAAGGGACGCGTGGCCGGTGAGCAGGAGGAGGAGGGCAGCGGCGATGGTGGCTGTAACGGGCGCGGGCGGTGCGACCGGAGGGCGGGCTCCGCCGAGGACGAGGGCGCGGGGTTTGGCGCGGACGGGAAATTCGCGCCAGAAGCTGAGGAGGAAAAATCCGAGCGCGGCGGCGAGCGGCCATTGGTAGCGCTCGACGAGACGGACGGATTTTTTTTCCACGAAGCTACCCTTCCGGCCGGCCTCGACGGTGGATTGCACGAGGGCGGCGAGATCGACCCATGCGCTGGCATCGCGGTAGGTGCCACCGGTGAGGTCGGCGAGCTGGCGGAGGGTGCCGGGTTCCAGTTTGGAGAGGACGACGGCGCCGCGGTCGTCTTTCACGAAAGCGCCGGCGCCATCGGGAATCATCGCGCCGGCGGCGGTGCCGATGCCGAGGGCGAGGACGCGGATGTTTTTCTTTTTCAATTCCTCGGCGGCGGATTTCCACGTGTCGTCGGTGGCCTCGCCGTCACTGAGGATGATGAGAAAGCGATCGGCGGCGGAGCCGTGGTTGAAGGCGGCGACGGCGGTCTGGATGAGGGCGGTGTAGTTGGTGCCGCCTTCGGGGAGATAGTCGGGCCCGAGGGCGGGGAGAAACTCGCGGAGGATTTCGTAGTCGGCGCTGAGGGGCGACTGGAGAAAGGCGGTGCCGGAGAACACGACGAGGCCGAGGCGTTCACCGGCGAGGCGCTCGAGGAGCGACTGGATGAGGAGCTTGGCGCGCTCGAGACGCGAGGGCTTCACATCGGGCGTGAGCATCGAGCGGGAGAGATCGACGGCGAGGATGATCTCGCGCGACTGATCGAAGACGGGCTCGTCGATGCGGCCCCATTGCGGGCGCGCGAGGGCGACGACGGTGAGAGCGAGACCAAGGCAGAGGCACGCGCGAGCACGCGTGGGGCTCGGAGTGGAGAGTTGAGGGGCAAGAGGCGAGAGCGTGAGGGAGTGGGCATCGGCTTCGGCGCGGAGGATTTTCGGCTGCGAAAGATCGGCGGCGCGGCGGGCACGGGTAAGTTCCCAGAGCAGCAGTGCGAGCGGCACGAGGAGGAGCCAGAGGAGGGGAGGGAGGGCGAAGCTCATGCGGTGGCGAGGCGGGAGCGGGCGGGGGCGCCCGTGCTCCCGGGGGCTCGGCTGAGGAGCGCGGCGGCGAGGAGGAGCGTGGCGGCGGGGGCGGCGAGCCAGACGAAGAGCTCGGTGGTGATCAGGTAACTCTTGGACTGAAACTCGATTTTTTGCGCGCGGTCGATGGCCTTGAAGGCGGCTTCGGCCGTGCCGACGTCGAAGGCGCGGAAGAATTTTCCGTGGGTGGACTCGGCGAGTTCCCGGAGAGCGCCTTCGTCGAGGTCGGAGTTGACGAGGCGGGTGCCGACCCGGCGGCCCTGTTCGTCGACAACGGGAAACGGCACGCGTCCATCGCGGCCGGCGCCGATGGTATAGATGGGAATCCCGCGAGCCTTGGCGATATCGGCGGCTTGCGCGGGGGAGAGTGCGCCGCGGTTGTTGGCGCCATCGGTGAGGAGGACGACGAAGGCGCCCTGGCGTTTGCCGCCGGATTCGCGCTTGGCTTGCTCGAGGCGGGTGAGGGCCACGCCGAGACCGTCGCCGATGGCGGTGCCGTCCTCGATGAGGCCGATTTTCACGCGCTCAAGTTGCGCGGCGAGCCAGTCGTGATCGGTGGTGAGCGGAGCCATCGTGTAGGCGCGGCCGGAGAAAAGCACGATACCGATGCGGTCGGAGGGACGCTGCTCAATGAACGCCTGAATGATGGGCTTGATGGCTTGGAGGCGGTTGATGCGCTCGCCGCCTTTTTCGTAATCCTCGGCATACATCGAGGAAGAAAGATCGATCGCGAGCATGATGTCGTAGCCTTGCGAACGCACCTCGCGCTTGTCCTCGACGCGCTGCGGGCGGGCGAGCGCGCCGATGAGCAGAACGAGGCCGGTGAGCGCGAGACCGACGGGCCAGCGCGAGGCGGATGCGAGCGAAGGGCGGTGCCACGCGGCGGCGAACGGGACGACCAACACGGAGACACGGCGGCGGGTGCGCAGCCAGACGAGCAACGGCAGCACGGCGAGCGCAAGAAACCAGAGCGGATCGTGGAGGACGAACGCCTTCATCGGGGAAAATCACAAAGGCCAATGTTCAAAGGCCAAAGAAATTTCAACGGCAGGGAAAATCCAAAGCAGTCCGGACGCTGGGGTCCGGGATTTTGCGGTTTGGGATTTCTTTGGCCTTTGAACATTGGCGTTTGGAATTTCTCAGCGGATCGAGCCGGCTCTCATGCGGGCTTGGAAAAAACGCACGAGCGCGTCGAGGCGGTTTTCCTCGGTGCCCACGACGAGGCGACTCAGGAGATTGGGGAAAAGCGCGGTCCACGCCTGCTCGCGCTCGGTGCGCCAGGCGGCGTGGGCGGCGCGTTCGGCGGCGGAATTTTCGAGGGTGACGAGACGGCCGGCGGCGGGATCGTAGGCGGCAAAGGCGCCGCGCGCGGGGAGTTCGCGTTCCCACGGATCGTCGACGCGGAAGCCCATCGCCTGATAGCGGCGCGCGAGGACGTTCCAGCCATCGGGCACGGGGCGC
The DNA here is from genome assembly GCA_025360615.1 of Opitutia bacterium. Classification (GTDB taxonomy): domain Bacteria; phylum Verrucomicrobiota; class Verrucomicrobiia; order Opitutales; family Opitutaceae; genus Tous-C4FEB. The sequence goes on along the minus strand of JANYBX010000151.1, from coordinate 17,574 downwards.
GGGGCGAAATCGCCGAGCCAGAGGAGAACGCTGTGTTTCGGCGCGGCGCGCGCGAGGAGGCGCCACGGGATGTCGAGTGGAGCGGAGTCGGCCGGGGCGGGCGCGGGGCGGGCGAGGAGCGTGGCGGCGGCGTGGAGAATCGCGCCGCGCCCGCGAACAGGTTCGCGGAAAAGATGGCCGCCAGGCGCGACGTGGACGAAGCCGACGCGGTCGCGGTTGACGGCGCCGAGGAGCATGACGAGGCCGGCGAGTTCGAGGAGAGCCTCACGTTTCGACTGCGCGCCGGAGCCGAACTGGAGGCTGGGCGTGTCTTCAAAAACGACGAGGAGCGTGACCTCGCGTTCCTCGACGAATTTTTTGCGGTAGGGTTCGCCGAGGCGCGCGGTGACGTTCCAGTCGATGTCGCGGACGTCGTCGCCGAACGTGTATTTGACGACTTGGTCGAACTCCATGCCGCGGCCGCGAAAGGCGGAGCGATATTCGCCGCTGAGCACGTTTTCGACGGCGTGGCGCACGCGCCACTCCAGCTGGCGCAGGAGCGCGAGCGGGTTTTCCATTTTGGCTTCCTGATTTTCCACGGCGGGAATCATGCGCGACGAATCGAAATCAGACGGAGGGGACGGGGGTCGTCTTGATGACTTTGGCGATGAGGATGTCGGCGGTGATTTCCTGAGCCTCGGCTTCGTAGGTGAGGCCGATGCGGTGGCGGAGAACATCGGGGGCGAGCTCCTGAATGAGCGCGGGGGAAACGTAATCCTGCCCGCGCAGCCAGGCGAGGGCGCGGCCGGATTGATAGAGTGCGAGCGAGGCGCGGGGCGAAGCGCCGAAGGTAAGGTGGCGTTTCGCGACCGGGCCTTCGGTTAGCGCGCGCGTGGCGCGGACGAGGGCGAGAATGTAGTTGTGCACGGCCGGGGCGACGTGGATGCGATCCACCTCGGCGCGGAGGGCGAGGAGCTCCTCACCGCTGGAGGCGGGAATGAGCGCGGGCTGTTTCGTGACCTGACCCCAGCGGAGCATCATCGTGGATTCCTCCTCGGCGGTGGGATAATCGACGATGAGCTTAAAGAGAAAACGGTCGGTCTGCGCCTCGGGGAGCGGGTAGGTGCCTTCCTGCTCGACGGGATTTTGAGTGGCCATCACGAAGAAAGGCTTGGGCAGAGGATGCGTCTGGCCGCCGATGGTGACCTGGCGTTCCTGCATGGCCTCGAGGAGGGCGCTCTGGACCTTGGCGGGTGCGCGGTTGATTTCGTCGGCGAGGACGAGGTTGGCGAAAACGGGGCCACGATGGGCGGTAAACTCGCCGGTCTTCGGTTGAAAAATCATCGTGCCGACGACGTCGCTCGGGAGCAGGTCGGGCGTGAATTGCACGCGTTCGAACTGGACGCCGAGGGCGGTGCCGAGCGACTTGACGAGGAGGGTTTTCGCGAGGCCGGGCATGCCTTCGAGAAGGACATGGCCGTTGGCGAGGAGCGCGACGAGGAGGCGCTCGACGACGGCGTCCTGGCCGATGACGGCCTTGGCGATTTCGGTGCGGAGTTTCTGGGTCCAGGCAGGGCCGGTGAGCATGGCGAAAGAGGGGGTGAAGACGGGAGGCGGAGTGGGAACGAGGAGGCGGGTTTGACTCGGCGAACAGAAAAGAGTTTCAGAGAACAAACCGCGCGGCCATGACCTTGCCATCCCAAATCTCCGAAAAGCTGGCGGCCCTCGGCGTGCGCCTCGGCGACGTGGAGGAGAAGTTCGTCCGAGGGGCGGGGCCGGGCGGGCAGAAAATCAACAAGACGAGCAGCACGGTGTGGCTGCGGCACGGGCCGACGGGAACGGAAGTGCGTTGCCAGCGGGAGCGTTCGCAGACGGCGAATCGCGAGCTGGCGTGGGCGGAACTGGTCGAAAAATTAAGCGAACAGCGACGGCGCGCGGCGCAGGCGGTGGTATCCGTGCGCGAGGCGGAGCGGCGGAGGACGCGGCAAAAATCACGCGGGCAAAAATTGCGGATGATCCAGGCGAAGAAGCATCGCGCGAAACACAAGTCGCGGCGCGGGCGGGTCGGCGGGGAGGAGTAGACGGGCGTAAGTGTAAGGGTTGTGGACGCCGCGACAGAGTGCGCGGGTAGGGCGGGTTATCCTTACCCGCCGAAGCGGTGTGGCCCGCGACGAAACGAGCGCGGAGCCAAACGCGGCGGGTTAGGGATAACCCGCCCTACCTCGGAATTTCCACCGCATCACCGAGTCGGATCACGCCGGACTTGGTTTCGTGGATGAGGTTTTGGCCGAAATTGACGTCGGTGGAATTGATGGCGTCGCGACGGTAGGAGGCGAGCGTGCGGAGGGGTTCCTTGCCGCGCTCGGCGGTGAGCTGGTCGGTGGTGGTGATGGGGCAGCGGACGCAGGGACCGCCGGCACGGAAGATGATTTCGCCGATGCGGAGGCGCGGCCAAGTGTCTTCGGCAAAGGCGGGCGCGCCGGTGATGACGAGGTTGGGGCGGAAGCGGTTCATCGGCAGCGCCTCTTCGTCGCGGGCGACGAGGCGGTCGTTGAGATCGGCGAGAGAGGCTTCGCTGACGATGAGGAAGGGATAGGCGTCGGCGAAGGTGACGATGTCGCCGGCCAACGCGGTGGGTTTCAGGATGGGGCGGAAAAATTTTTCACCGATGCGGACGAGGCGGCAGCTTGTGCCGAGGAAGTGGGAGAGAAAAGCGGCGGCTGCGTCGCCGCAGTCCTCGGCGAGGAGGTTTTCGCTTTTCCAAACGTTGACGGCACGGAGCGGGGCCGAGGGATCGGAAGCGCGGGGCACGGTGATCGAGCCCGTGGCGGAAGTGGAGAGCGTGAGTGCGTCGGCGGTGAGCGCGGTGGCGATGAGGGCCATGCGCGGGAGTGCGCGCTGGGTGAGGAAGCGGCCGGATTCGTCGATGACGAGGAAGCGGCGGTCGCCGACGAGGCCGAGGGCGTCGACGGTGGCACTGGAGACAGCGAAGCCGCCGAGAGATTTGACGGGATAAAGGAAGAGGCCGCTGAGCTGCATGCCTGAATGATTCGGATGGCTGCCCGACTGGCAATCGCGGGTGATCCGGTTCGATCGAGACGGGCATAAAAAATCCCGGCGCCATGGCTGGCACCGGGATTTTTCCGGGAGAGTGGGCGGGCCTTTTTAGATTTTGTCGGCCGGCGTGAGGGTGAGAACTTCCTCGTGCGCGACAGCGACGCCTTTGACGTAGACGGGGGAGAAGTTTTGCTGCTTCAGGGACGTGAGCATGGAGGCGTTGAGCTCACGATCGCGTCCGCGGCGGATGACGTTGACGGATTCGACGGTGCCTGCGGCGGAAATCTGGCAGGACACTTTCATCGAGACGTCGGTCAGAAACGTGTCTTTCAGACGCTCCTGCGAGCTCGTGATGCGGAGGGGATTTTGCCGGGAAGAGGATGCCTTCAAGTCGGTCTCGACGGTGCTGGCGGCATTATCGCGGGGCATGGCGTGCGTGGTCAGCGAGAGTGAAACGAGGGCGAAAAAGCCCGAAACGATACGGAGGATATTTGTGGTCGTTTTCATCGAAGCGGAGCGTGGTTGGGGCGAGGGGCGTTGCAACAAAGATAGCCGCAGGAATCGTCTCGGGCGCCGCACGGGCGGGAATCCGCTCCGGCTGCGAGAGTTCAATGGCAGGGTGACACGACGGCTCCGCGATTTCGGGAATTCTCCTCTCGGGGTCTTCGTGTCTGGGTGGATGGAGGCCGCAAAAATAAAAGGCCGGACGGCATCCGGCGCATGTTGGGATTTCAACGGGGCAGCCGGCGACCGAGGTGGAAGCAGACAGGGAGGCGGCGGAAGAGGGCGGGGCGCTCGCGCTGGAGCAGGCCGCTGAGCCAGTGGCGCATGAACATGTAGAGGGCGTCGCGGCCGGCGTGGCCGCGGGCGCGCATCTGCCGCCAGAAGCGGCTGCCGCGCCGGTGCAGGTAAACGCGGTCGGCCTTCGCGGCGAGGCGGTCGATGTATTCCTCGGGCAGGGCGACGTGGAGAAACTGGGCGGCCTCCATCACGACACTTTCGCCGATGGCCCAGGGCAGGAGGATGGTATCGCGCTCGAGGCCGGGCGGGAGCGCGGCGCGGGCCGCCCGGGCGAGCGCGGCGCGGCGGGCTTCAGGGGCGGGAGGCGTTTTCGACGAGGGCGATTTCTTCCGGGGTGAGATCGTAGAGTTCATAGACGAGTCGATCGATCTGGTGGTCGGTGGCGGTGACGGCGTTTTGGAGGGTGGCGCGCTCCTGCTCGCCGGTAGCGGCGCGGAGCTTGGGAGTGAGGGCGAGCATCTTTTCGACGAGGGCGACGAGGCGGTCATGGCGGGCGCGGTCGGATTTATTTTCTAGGTCGAGTCGCGGGATCGGGAGGCGACCAAATTGATTCGTGCGAATCTTTGTGAATGCACCTTCGGTCAGGCCATAGGCGATGAGCCGCACAAACCAACTCGCAAGCCGGCTGTTGATAATCGCGAGCAGGAACCGAAGCGAAGGAGCGGCATCCGGATTTTTTGGGTAGACTGCGTAGAGCGAACTGAGGAAATAACGGTCGGCTTCATCGAGCGTAGCCGTGATCCGGTTGCCGGTTTCACGGACGGCAATCTTGGCCACTTCGTAGAAGGATGTGTTCTGCCAGTTGCGCGCGAGCCAGCCGCCATATTTGAGATAGAGGTCGTGCTCTTTTGTGTCGTAGCGATCGATGGAGCGACCGCGAAGACTGGGCTTCCAAGGCGCGGACATTCGGTGCGGTGCGGAGGCGACGTATTTCTCATCATCGCCAGTCTTGATGCACTGCCGGATAAAACAAACTTCAGACAGCGGAGCCGATACCGTGGTCAGCTTGTTACAGATGGCACGGAGCGGGGGCGTGACAAAAATGTCGAACGTCGCGTGTTCGCCTTGTGGCAGCTCTTCCTGGGCAATCGTGTAGTCGAAGCCGCCGCGCAACTGCGCCGGATCGCTCACTTGGCAGCGAATCGCAGTGACGGGTTTGGGAGGGCGATGATGACTGAATCGCAGAATGCAGGTGTGGACGGTTGGATCGGCGAAGACCGCGAGGCCAAAGTTAGTGATCTCGGAAAGATGCCCCTCCCGGAGGAAGAGCTGGCGGAGTTTGCGCGAGTAGACGTTGCTCAGAACGGGTGATGGCACGATGAACATGGCCGCTCCGTGTCGGCGGTCTGCGAGCTTCACGGCCTGCTCGAAAAAGACCTCGAAAAGATCATAGCGACCTTCGGTGCAGCGATATTTTTGGGAGGCGTAGCGTTGCACGGACTCATCGTCGATCATCCCATACGGCGGGTTGCCGACGACGGCGTCGAAGCCGCCGGCTTTCATGATGGGGGAGAATTGCACGTCCCAGTCGAAGGCGCGGACGCGGACGAGTTCGTCGGGGTCGAGGGAGAAATCGGAGGCGATGAGGGAGTTGCCGCACTTGATGTTGGCGGCGAGGGGCGGGAGGAGCGCGGGCTCGGCTTCGTCGGCGAAGAGTTCGCGTTCGCGGGCGAGGGTGTTGCGGTTTTCGTTTTCCAGCATCTTCAGGTAGAGCGAGAGCTGGGTGACTTCGACGGCGCCGGGGTCGAGGTCCACGCCGTAGATGTTGGCGGTGAGGATGCGGCGTTTCAGCGTGGCGGTGAGGTGGACGTCGCCGGTGGCGGCATCGGTCCAGCAGAGATTTTTTTTGCGCGCCTTGGGATGGGCGGTGAGCCAGACGAGCCAGTGCTCGCAGACGCGCTCGAAGACGCGGATGAGGAAGGAGCCGGAGCCGCAGGCGGGATCGAGGAGGCGGAGGGCGAGGGTTTGCTCGGGCGGCTGATCGGCGAGGAGTTTGCCGACGGTCTGCTCGACGATGTAGTCCACGATGTAGCGCGGGGTGTAGTAAACGCCGCCGGCTTTGCGGACCTCGGGTTTCTCCTCGATGGTGACGCCGAGGCCGTGGGGCCGGATGACTTTGCCGAGGAAGCGCTCGTAGATGGTGCCGAGGATTTCGACGGGGATGACGGCGAAGAGGTAGGGCGATTCGTCGCTGCTGAGATCGTCGAGGAAAGTGGCGAGCCAATCGTCGCCGACCGTGAGTTCCTCGGTGAAGTGGGGCTTGAAGAGGTGGCCGTTGAAGTAGGGGACGTGGGAGGCGGGGCGGCGGTCGAGGGCGCGGAAGTGGGCGACGAGACGGGGCCAGAGAATATCGGTGGAGAGGGTGGGCGAGCCGGAGGGCGGAGGCGGCTCTTCAACGCCGGGGAGGAAGGACTGGCGGGCGCGGCTGGGCGAGGGGCGACCGGTGGCGCTGCGCCAGTTTTCGACTTCGAGGTGGAGATTGGTGCCGGTGTCGATGTCGCGGTCTTCGCAGATGCGGAGGAAGAGGAGGCGGTCGAGGATGGATTGGACGGCCTCGTTGAGGCGGGCGGGATTGGCGCGGAGATCGGCGGTGACGTTGTGGCGGAGGAGATCGGAGCCGAGGGTGCGGCGGGACTCGTCGAGGAAGTTAAGAAAATCGGTGTCGAGGGCGCGGGAGCGGTCGGGGCGGATGAGCCAGAGCTGGCGGGCGCGGCCTTTGCCGGAGGGCTTTTTGGGGAGCGTGTCGAGGAGGCGGTCGATGGAGCCGCCGGCGATGGCATCGCGGGAAAGCAGATCCCAAATCTCGCGGGCGTGGGCGGGATATTCGGTGTAGTGCCACTTTTTCCAGAGGCCGACCTCGACGGGATCGCCGAGGTAGGGACGGGCGGCGACGATGTAGAGGCAGAGTTCCTCGAAGTCGGTGAGGAGGGCGAGGGGAACTTCCTTGTTCCAGCCGTAGCGCTTGGCCTGGAAGGCGTGGGCGGAGCCGAGGGCTTCGGAGGGTTTCTTGGCCTCGCAAACGAAGCGGTCGGTGCCATCGGTGCGGAAGAGATAGTCGGCGCGTTTTTTGCGGCCGGCGATCAGGGTGCGGCTCTCGATCTCGACCTCGCGGTGCTTGAGGATGAGCCGGGCGGTGTTTTCCAAATCCCAGCCGAGGGCGCGGAAGAAGGGGTTTAAAAAATCCTGCCGGAGCGACGCCTCGTCGTATTGGCGCGAGAGAAAGCCGACGGCTCCGGCGGAGAAACGGGCGACGAGATCGCGAAGGGCGGGCTCGAACGTCTCAAACGTGGCGGGGGCGGGGGCGGACATGCGGGGCGGCGTGGGGCGAGCAAAACGGGCCGGGCAGGAGCGGCAAGCGGCAAGTCGCGCGGAACGGCGGGCTAAATTTTTCGGCGGTAGGTGACGAGGTAGCGGCGGGAATTTTCGGTGGTGGCGAAGGCGGTGGGCGGGGTGCCGTCGAGGCCGTAGCAGATGCGGAGGCGGTCGCCCGCGAGCTGATAAATGGCGGGGATCGTGCGATCGACGTTGGGGCCTTCGAGTCCGTGGAGCGTGAGCGAGGCGTGGGGTTCGCCGTGGGCGAGAAGGTAGGTGCCGCGGTCGGCGAGTTGCCCGCCGAAATAAACGACGTAGGTGTCGGCCGTGAGCTCGACGTGGGTTTGGCGGACGACGAGTTCGGGCACGGGCTCGGCGTCGAGTTCGGCGCGGATGGGTTCCCAGGTGCCGGCGATGGAGGGTGGGCTGAGGGGTGGGGCGGACATGGGGCGTGGGCGGGTGGGCGGGAGACGTGCCCTGCTGGATTTAACTGCGCTTGGTGATTTCGCGGGCGGCGGTTTCGATGGCCGCGGGCGGTGTGAGTTCCTTGGCGCCTTTGGCACCGAGTTCGGCGAATTTGCGCGCGCCGGGGATCAACGTGCTTTCAAAGGAGCCGACGGCTTGGTTGTAGCCTTTCATGGCGGTGTCGAGGCCGCGGCCGACTTTGTCGAGGTTGTCGGCGAAGCCGACGACGCGGTCATAGAGCTGGCGGCCGAGGGCGCTGATTTCGTCGGCATTTTTCGAGACGGCTTCCTGGCGCCAGCCGAAGGAGGCGGCCTTGAGGAGGGCGATGAGCGTGGTGGGCGTGGCGAGGAGCACGCGGCGGGCGAGGGCGCGGTCCATGAGGCTGGAGTCGGCGGAGAGCGCGGCGGTGAGGAAATGATCGCCGGGCAAAAAGAGGACGACGAACTCGGGCGCGGGTTGAAATTGCTCCCAGTAGTTTTTCGCGCCGAGGGCATCGATGTGGCCGCGGACTTTTTGCGCGTGGTCGGCGAGGCGGGCGGCGCGGGTGGGTTCGTCGGTGGTGTCGACGGCGGCGCGGTAGGATTCGAGCGGGGCCTTGGCATCGACGACGATGCGCTGGCCGCCGGGGAGGCGCACGACGAGATCGGCGCGGAAGCCGCCGGACGCGGCGGTCTCCTGTTCGGAAAAATCGCAGTAGGGGAGCATGTCGGCCATCTCGACGACGCGGCGGAGCTGGAGTTCGCCCCAGCTGCCGGCGAAGGAGGTGGAGCGGAGGGCGGTGGAGAGTTTGCCGGCTTCGGCTTGGAGCTGGAGCTGGGCGGTGCCGAGATTTTTGAGCTGCTCGGCGAGGGCGCCGTAGGCGGTGGCGCGGGCTTTTTCGATGTCGGCGATTTTGCCGTCAACTTTTTCGAGGGACTCGCGGAGGGGTTTGACGAGGGCGTCGATGGCGAGCTGACGTTTGTCGAGGTCGCCGGCGGATTGTTGCTGGAGGTGCGAGAAGGTTTGCTTGGCTTGTTCGAGAAAGTCGGCGCGGTTGGCGCGGAGGGCGTCGGCGGAAAGGGCCTTGAATTCGCTGACGAGGCGCTCGTGCGCGGCGCGTTCGGCATCGAGGTGGCTTTGGGCGCGGGTGAGCTGGGTGGCGAGTTCGTCACGGGCGGTGCGGAGGAGGGCGAGCTCGGAGGTGAGGCGGCGGTTTTCCTCTTCGCGCGTAGTGATGCGTTCGGCGAGCGCGGCGTGGCGGCTGCGCAGAAAGAGCCAGACGAAGAGGCCGGTGAGGGCGGCGGAGAGAATGATGGCGGGAGCGAAATTCACGGGGAGAAATTTTAAGTGGCAGCGGGGAAACCCCTCAGGACGCACTCCTTGACAGAGTGAAATGCACACTGCAAATACGCGTTGCATGATGCAACTCAGTCTCCGCGACGAGTGATTCCGTGAGCGCCCCACTCGCATGTTGATGGAAAAATCCCCCGCCCCGTCCATAACCACGGACCGATCGGTCGTGCTTGTCGTCGATGACGAATACGGGCCGCGGGAATCGATCGCGTTTACTTTGTCGACGGAGTTTTCGGTGGATACGGCGGAGCGGGCGAGCGAGGCGATCGCGAAGCTGAAGTTGCGGTCCTACGCGGTGGTGGTGCTCGACATTCGCATGCCGGAGATGGATGGCATCCGGGCGCTGGAGGAATTTCGGAAAATCGACCCGCATGTTTCCGTGATCATGCTGACGGGCTACGGCACGTTGCTGACGGCGCAGCAGGCGATGCTGGCGGGAGCGAACCAATATTTGCGGAAACCGCCGGACGTGGCGGAGCTGCTCGACGCGGTGCGCCAGCAGGTGAAGGCGACGCGGATGCGCCGACATCACGCCAAGCTGGCGAACGACGCGCAGGAAATGAACGTGGCGCTGAAGCACGAGATCGAGCGCAGCGAGCCGCAGATCTGGCAGGCGCGGGCGTCGGTCGAGCTGGTGCACGATTTGAACAATCCGCTCACGGTGGTGATCGGCTACGCGACGTTGCTGGCGGAGGAGGCGCGGCGGATCGCGGAAAAAGACATCGAGATGGCGAGCAAGATCACCGGCTACGCGGCGATGGTGGAAAAGGCGGCGGAGTATTGCCACCATCTCTCGGAGAACTGGCGGTTGTCGTCGCGGAAGACGGCGGAGTTTACGACGGTGGACCTGGTGGCGGTCGCGCAGGATGTGCGGCAGGTGTTGTTTTTTGGGAACGTGGCGATCCACCTTGAGGGAGCGCAAAGCCTGATCGTGCGCGGCTCCAAGTATGAGCTGATGCGGATTTTTCAGAACACGTTTAAGAACTCGCTCGAAGCGGGGACGACGGTGTTGAAGGTGACGTTTTCCACCCACGGAAAAAACCATGAGGTGAGCATCGCGGACAACGGCACGGGGATGGACCCTGAGCGGGTGAAGCGCGCCCTGCACGGCGGTTTCAGCAGCAAGGCGAGCGGCACGGGACTGGGCCTGAGCATCTGCCGGCACCTGATCGGGGCGCACGGCGGGACGTTTGATCTCACCTCGGCGCCGGGGAAGGGCACGACGATTCGCATCTTGTTACCCGCGGTGCAGGAGCAGGGCGCTTGAATAGATGCCGTGGCGGCCTACGCTTGGCTTAAATGAAGCGGAGACGCGTTAAAATTACAGGCATCGGGCCGGTGACGCCGGCAGGAATCGGAAAGGAGGAATTCTGGAAGGGAATTCTGGAGCCGGTGAGCCGGGTGCGGGTGTTTACGAAGTTGGATGAAGGCTTGGGGCCGTTTGTGGCAGCCTATATCGACCGGTTTGATTTGGGGAGATATGTGGATTGCTCATTGTTACCAAAGGGAGCGGCGCGGCACACGCTATTTGCGGTGGGTGGGACGGCTTTAGCGATACGCGACGCAGGTATTTCAATCGATGAACTTGCCGCTGCGAACACCGTTGTGGTGACCGGTTCGTCGATCATGGATTTTGGAGGGATTCTCAGTTCGGTGGACAGCGTTGTCCAGAAAGGCGCGCGCGGAGCATTGCCCCGATCGATTTACAACGTCGGCCATGGTTGTGTAGCGAACGCGGTCAACCAAGTGCTCGGCATTCCTGCGCGAACCGTGGCGATGTCGAATCAATGTTGTTCAGGCTTGGACGCGATTGGCTATGCGGCTTCAATTATCGCATACGGCGAGGCTGAGATAGCAATTTGTGGTGGAACAGAAGCGCCATTGCATCGGTTTCCACTCGTGGAATTTAGAGCGGCAGAATTGACTCCTGCCACGACTGAGATGCCCGAACGGTTGGCCCGGCCTTTTGATCTTTGGCGAACGACAGGAGTCGTGGGTGAGGGTGCCTGCATGTTGGTGCTTGAACCTGAAAGCAGTCCACGCCTCGGCTACAGTTACATCATGGGTTACGGCTTTGCCAACGATGACACCGACAACTTGTGCGGAGGAATGAAAGCCGCCGGAAAGCTGGCCGCCGCAGAGGCCAACATTCGGCTTTCGGAAATTGAGGTCATCAGCGCATGGGGACCCGGCCATAAATTGATAGATAGAGGGGAAGCGAAGGCGATGCGCGCCTTGTTTGGAGCAAATCTTGACGGCATGCCGACCGGTTCGATCAAGGCCGCAATCGGCACACCGTTGGGTGCTGCTCCGGCTATTCAAGTCGCGGTTGCCGCACTGGGACATCGACATCGAATTATTCCGCCAACGATAAACTGGGATTTCCCCGACCCTGATTGCCAGTTTCGACTGAGCAATCGTTCAATGGCCGTGAATCATGACATCACTCTGGTTAACTCGCACGGTTTGGGTTCGGTGAATAGCAGTTTGATTTTGCAGCGATGCTAATCACCACGGCACTTATCACCACGATAGTCGTGGCTGCGGTCGGGATTCTGATTTTGTGGTCCAATCCGGGCCGCGTGGTTAATCGCGTGGTTTTCACCTGTTCGCTGCATTTATCAATTTGGCTGCTATGCTTGCACGAGGCGTTCACTTCGACGAATGGACTCTTTTGGTTGCGGCTGACTTGCGCCGTCAGTGCCTCGATACCGATTCATTTTTGGGTCGTTCAACAGAGTATTGCAAATACTTCGGCTGAATGGATGCGAGCAACCATGCGCAACGGCTTTGTTTGGGCCGTGCTATCAGCTGCGCTCACGATCGTTCCATTTACGGAGTTCTTTATCCCGTCTATTTCCACACCAGAGCACCGGATACGAGGATGGGGCTATCATGGCTATACTGTGTCGCTTTTCGTGCTCTATGGATTGCTGCTCGTCGATACCTTTCGAGCGATGAAAAAACTGATCGGAAGCCGACGACTGGAATTACAGGTCTGGCTGATGGGCGGGTGTGCGATGACAACGTTGATTCTCGTGCTTATGGCATTGAACGCCGTGACGCATGACCGACGGTTAGTTCGACTACAGCCGCTCGTGGTTCTTTTATTTTATGCTGGTACCGTCATCGCAATCACGACGAATCGCATTTTCAACGCGCGTCAGGTCATCATCGTCTGTGCCGAAAAAGCAGTGCTCGTCCTCGTAAGCGCTGCCGTAGCTTACGCGCTGAATATCGGCTTGGCGCCATTGCTGCCGTCGCCGCTTGATTTTCTCGCGACGACGGCGCTCACGCTCTGGTTCGCTTCATCGCTGAACGGCTGGCTCAACCAGGCGTTTCAGTTTTATCCGCAGGCGACCAGTGCGCGGCAGGCGGCATTCGCGGCGGCGGGCAAGGAGGCGCAGATCGACAAACTGGAACTCGCGTTTCTCTCCATCCTTAAGGGTTGGGGACAAACGGATCACGCGCTCGTGCTTTCGGGTTCGGAGGGCGCCTACCAAGGCGGCGGCGTCGAGGTGCCGGCAGATTCCAGCGTGGCGGAACTCATGAAGCAGATCCGCTGGGCGACGCCGGAGCGGCTGGCGCGCGAGAGACCGACACCGGCGCGCATCGTGCTGGGGAAACTTCTGGCCGATTACAGCCTCGGCGTGCTGGTGCATAGCGAGGGACCGACGTTGAGTGCACTCGTCGGCGTGGGCGTGGCGGCGTCGCGCCGGCCGTTTACCTATCCGCAGGTGCTGCAATTGCTCGAGCTGGCGGCGATCATCGAGAACGCACTTGAGCGCGCCCATCTCTCCGCGAAGGCGCAGCACGCGGAGCAACTCGCCACGGTCGGCTTGCTCGGCGCGAGTCTCGCGCACGAGATCCGCAACCCGCTTGTCTCGATCAAAACCTTCGTCCAGCTCCTCCCGGACCATTACCAAGACCAGGCGTTTCGGGATAAATTTTTCCGACTGATCAGCGATGAAGTCACGCGCATCGACCGGCTCACGGAGCAACTGCTCGATCTGGCTTCGCCGCGCGTTTACTCCGCAAAAATGATCGAGCTGCACACGGTGTTGCGGGAGAGTATCGATCTCGTCGCCTCAAAAGCGGCGGGGAAAAACGTCGAGCTTCGCTCCCATTTTCAGGCGACAGCCGATGCGGCGCACACGGATCCGGCGGCGGTGAAGCAAGTATTGTTGAATCTTTGCTTCAACGCCATTCAAGCGGTTGAGACGCAATTTGGGGAAAAATGGGTGCAGATAGAAACGCGTAATACACAGAATGGAATAGAGTTATCTGTGTCTGATAGTGGCCCGGGTATCTCGTCGGCGATCTGGCCTCGGCTCTTCCAGCCGTTCCAATCGACCAAGTCCTCTGGTTTTGGCCTTGGACTTGCAATATGCAAAGACATCCTGACGAACCTTAATGCCACAATCTCCGTCGACCAACCGGCTCCCGGCCGAGGTGCGACGTTTCGCGTTACCTTTCCATGCCGACCCTAATCATCCTCGCAACTGCTGACACCGCCCTGGCGGAGTCGTGGGAGCGTCAGGTGCCGCCGGGTCGCACCGCACTGCGCATGGCGCCGCAGACCTTGGCGGGTGGAACGTCACCGGGGTTCGCGGCGGTCGTCGTGCTCGATGCCACGTCCGAGGCGCATCTGCCGCCGTCGCTCGCGCGCTGCCCGACGATCTTCGTGGGCGAAGCGCGCAGCCTCCCGTATGAGCAGGCGAAGCTTTCGGGGCGGGCGAAAATTTATCTCACCTACGAAGAGAGCGCGACGCGGCTGCGGGAATTTCTGCCACTCATCGAGGAGATGGCGGAGAAGCAATCGATGATCGAGTTGCTCATGGAGAAAACGCGGCGCGCGGAACCCGTGCGCCTGCCGGCGCGCACATCGTCGTTGGTCGATGCCGCGGAGCTGTGGGATTTTCTCGAAGGGGCGGTGGAGAGTCTCGACACGCGCGACCGGCTGATCGCGGAATTTCGCCGCGCCTCGCAGCATCTGCTGCGCGCCTCGCACGCGGTTTTTTTCCTGCGGGAAGCCGAGGGATTTCGCGCGGACCGGGGCACGTCTTTTTTCCGGCTGGATGATCCGCTCGTGGGCTTTTTTGAAAGCCATCCGGTCGTGATCGACGGCACGCTCTGGGAAGGCCCGGCCGATCCCGTCGCGGAACTCGCGGTGCGAAACCGGCTCGCGCTCTGGGGCGCGCGCCTGCTCGCGCCGATCCACGAAAACGGCCGGTTGCACGGTCTCATCGCGCTCGGCATGCGCGACGACGGCCAGCCTTACGATGAGTCGGATCGCACGCGCGTGGTGTTTTATGCGCGGTTGCTGCGGCACTTCCTGGCGAAGTGTGCGCAGCACAGCCGGCTCCACCACCTCGCCGAGCAGACCACGCTCGCGGCGAAATATTTGCCCGGCACGCTGGTGCTCGGTCCCGACGAAAATCCCCCGCGCCAAGTGCCGCTCACCGTGCGCGCGTTGATCGGCGAGGCCCGCATCGCGAAGACGCTTTGCCGCGTGACTCCTGCGACCGGCCAGCCATTTCGCGCGAGCGCCGGGCCCATCACAGAGACAGGCGGCACCTGGGCGTTTTGGGAGGAGGCGAGCGTGGAGCGGCAGGATGGGGTGCAGCGCGAACGCGCCGAACGCCGTGCGCTCCTCCGGGAGCTGGGGCTCACGCTCAATCACGAATTGGGCAACGCGCTGGTCTCTCTCACGACTTTTCGCCAGGCCGGCACGGGGAAAAATATCCCGCCACCCTTGCTGGAGGCGGCCCGGGGCGATGTCGCGAAACTAGAGGCGCTCAACGGTAACATCGGCCTCATGCAGGCGCTCCACGAGGCGGAGCCGACGGCCGTGGATATGCGCGAGCTGGCCCAGGCGGTGAGCGCGTCACTCGGCCTGCGCGTGGAGGTGGGCCCGGAACCGGTGCCGCTCGCGGTGGCGCGGGACTTGGTGGAGTTTTCCCTGCGCTCGCTGATTGCGTGCGTGCTCGAAAACCGCATCGCCCTGAACGCCGGACAGCTGACGCTCCAAGTCCGCTCGACCGGCAAGGGCGCCGAACTCACCGCGATGCTTTCGCTCAAGGGCAAGCACCTCGAACTTGAAGGGATCTTGCCCGAGCCGGCGGATGACATGGTGCCGAACCAAGGCCGCCTCGGGGTGTTCCTCGCAAAGGAAGTGCTCAGGCTGCACCACGGAGAAATCCACGCCGGGCCGGGAATGGACGGAACGGAAATTTTGATTTCACTGCGAAGCCTGTGAACGACGCGCGGCACGGTTTGCTACCTGAAATCTCCGTTTGGCTAAACGCCGAGCCCGAAGTTCAATCGGCGGTGTTGTTCGGTTCAAGCGCACGGGCACCAGAAGAGCCGGCGGGCTTGGATAGTTGGTCGGATTTCGACCTTCAGATCGTAACCTCAGACGCGGCGCGGTTTGAGCGGGTAGATTGGACGCGTGCATTGCCGAGCCAGCAATTCGCACTTCAAGTAGTGCGGCAGGCCACGGGCGGGGTGCGGAAAGTAACGGCGCTATTTGCGGCAGGACAAATTGATTTGGTGATCGTGCCGGCTGTAAGAATGAAATTTGCGCGACTGGCGATTGCCTGCGGTCTGCATCGCAGGGGAAGGTTTCCGCGTGAAGCACTGAACGAAATCGCCACGTGTCTGTATTCGGGTTATCGTTTTCTCAAGGGCCAGAAAGAGTGGCGCGTATTCTACGAACGAGTTGCGTCGGAAATGCCAGGGGTCCGACTTAACGATGGTGAGGCTGGTGCCTTGGCGGACATTTTTCTCTGTGACCTGCTTTGGATCCTGCAAAAAATCGAGCGAGGTGAATGCGCCGCAGCCCAACACGTGCTGCACCGCTCGCTCGCCGAGACAAATTTTCGATTGATGCGTGAGTTTCGACAGCGTCGGGGATTTCCGCTCCCTTCTTTCGGACTCGGCCGCAGGGTGGAGTCTTTGCTGGAACCCGATGAACTTGCGCTGGTGCAGGTGAACGCCCGGCTCGAACATGATGATCTGCACAAAGCCGCGTGGCGGGCGTTTGACGGTCTTAAAAAACTGATGCTTCAGCTGGTGCCAGCGTGGCAAGTGCCCGTGGCCATGCATCAATTGTTGGCTGCGTATGGCGAGCGTCTCGGTTGAAATTCACCGCGACTGAAACAGCTCCGCGATCACGTCTTCGAGGGGGATGTCCTCGATGGTGATGTCGGCGACGGGGCCGGTGCTTAGGATTTCCTGCGAGACGGCGATGAGATTTTCGGCGGGCACGCGGACGATGAACTTGCCGGTCTCGGCGTCGCGTTTCGATTCGCCGAGGTGGGAGCGCCAAGTCTCAGGGAACGCTCCATCGCCCGGGAGAAACGTGATGATTTTTTTGCGGCTGCCCGAGCCCGCTTCAAGCCGGTCGAGGGCGCCGTCGTAGATTTTCGAGCCTTTATGAATCACGATCACGCGTTCGCAGAGTTCCTTGATGTCGGCCATGTAGTGGCTCGTGAGCAAAATGGTGACGCGGTGCTTGCGGTTATACTCGCGGAGAAACTGGCGGACGTTTTTCTGCGAGACCACGTCGAGGCCGATGGTCGGTTCGTCGAGAAAGAGCACGCGCGGCCGGTGGAGTAGCGCGGCGATGAGTTCCATCTTCATGCGCTCGCCGAGGGAGAGTTCGCGGACCATGACGTTGAGTTTTTTCTCCACGTCGAGGAGCGTGACGAGTTCGTCGAGCGTGGCTTTGAACTCGGCGGCGGGGATGCTGTAGATCGCGCGGAGGAGGTGAAACGACTCGATGGCGGGGAGATCCCACCAGAGCTGGTTTTTCTGGCCGAGCACGAGGGCGAAGAGGCGGCGGTAGGCGTTTTCGCGCTTCGTGGGGTCGTAGCCGGCGACGCGGGCGGTGCCGCTCGTCGGATAGATGAGACCGGCGAGCATTTTGAGCGTGGTGGTTTTCCCGGCGCCGTTGGGCCCGAGGAAGCCGACGAACTCCCCCTCGGCGATGGTGAAGGAAATGTCCTTTGCGGCGGCCGTCTCCTCAAAGTCGCGCTTGAAAAGTCCGCGCACCCCGCCCCAGAAGCCGGGGCGTTTTTTGTAGGTGCGGAAGACACGCGTGAGCTGGGAAACTTCGATCATGAAGACGTGAGATGAAACGCAAAGCGGCGCCGGCGCAAAGCGGAACGAAAATCAAAAGCCAAGTTTCGTGTAGTCGAGAACGGTGTGGCTGATGTGGCCGGCGGCGAGCGTGGCGCGGTCGGTGAGCGGGGCGGCGGGGGAAATATCGTCGCCGAGTTTGAAGACGAAACGGTGCGTGCCGTCGTCATCCGCCGGGCTGAACAAACCGGGGACGATCACGCGGGCGGGAACGGTGCGGCGCGTTTCGGACGCGGCGTGGCAAGGAAACGGAAAGTTGAGATTGTGAACAGTGAAGCTGCGCGGCGCGGTGGCCGCGGCGAGGGCGGGCGCGAGGCGGGCGGCGTGTTGCGCCGAGGCGCGCAGCGTGGCGAGGAGCGGGGCGTCGGGAATGCCCCGCTCGTTTTTTAATTTCTCGAAGGCCTCGAAGCTGAGGTCTTGCGAGAGTGCGACGGCGGGCAAGCCGTGAACAGCGCCTTCCCACGCGCCGGCGATGGTGCCGCTGGC
>JANYBX010000140.1 GCA_025360615.1 Opitutia bacterium | reverse complement strand
TGAGGCAGCTTTTCATCGCGCCATCGACGCGGAGTTTTTTCGTGAGGGCGCGCGTGTCGATTTCCGCGAGGCCCGGCAGACCGTATTTCTTGAGATAGTCGTCGAGGGAAATTTGGCTCCGCCAGTTGGAGACGATGGGGGACAGCTCGCGCACGACGAAGCCCGCGCACTTCGGCCCGCCGGAGGATTCCTCGTCGGCCGCGGTGAGGCCGTAGTTGCCGATTTGCACGGCGGTCATCGTCACGATCTGGCCGAAATAGGAAGGGTCGGTGATGATCTCCTGATAACCGGTCATGGAGGTGTTGAAAACGCATTCGCCCGCGATGGTGGCGTCGGCGCCAAATGCGCGACCGCGAAACACGCTGCCATCTTCGAGGGCGAGAACTCCGGGTTTGAACGTGGACATTAAAACCGAACGAAAGGCGCGCGGGCGCACCGTGCCAAGGGTTTTGTGCGCTCCGGCGACGGTTGGGTCGCAAATTCTCGCAAAACACGGCGAAGCACGAATCGCGCTGGTCATTTGACACGGTTGGTTAGGCACCTAATCGTCCCCTTTCACAAAAGCACGCGATGCCTTACACTGAAGATCGTTCCGCCTGGTTTGAGGGCCAGGGCCTTTGGCAACATGTCTCCCCCGACGATTGGAACGACTGGACTTGGCAGCTGAAAAACCGCCTCACCAGCGTCGCCCAGCTCGAGGAGCACATGACGCTCACCGCGGACGAAAAAGCCGGCTGTCTCTTCGCCAGCCAGAAGCTCGCGCTCGCGATCACGCCGTATTTTTTCAACCTCATCGACCGCGACGACCCACGCTGCCCGATTCGCCTGCAAGTGATTCCCCGCGCCGGCGAGGCCGTCGTCAGCGAGGAGGAGGCGCTCGATTCCCTCGGCGAGGATGAGCATTCGCCCGTGCCGGGCATCGTGCATCGCTACCCGGATCGCGTGCTGTTTCTCGTCACGGATCGCTGCGCCGCCTACTGCCGCTACTGCACGCGCAGCCGGCTCGTCTCGAACGCGCAGGACTACAATTTCCACCCGCAATACGAGCAGGGCCTGCGCTACATCGAGGAGCATCCCGAGATTCGCGACGTGCTGCTCTCCGGCGGCGATCCGCTCCTGCTTTCCGACAACAGACTGGATCATCTCCTCTCGCGCCTGCGCGCGATCAAGCACGTCGAGTTCATCCGCCTCGGCTCGCGGATTCCCGTTTTCCTGCCGCAACGCATCACGCCGGCGCTCTGCGAAATCTTCAAGAAACACGGCCCGATCTGGCTGAGCATTCATTCGAACCATCCGAAGGAAGCCACCGCCGCCCTCCGCGCCGCGTGTGAACGCCTCTCCTTCGCCGGTGTGCCGCTCGGCAACCAGAGCGTGTTGCTCAAGGGCATCAACGACGATGCGGACGTGATGAAAGCCCTCGTCCACCGCCTGCTGAGGATGCGGGTGCGGCCTTATTACATTTATCAGATGGACCTCATCACCGGCGGCGCGCACTTCAAAGTCGATGTGCGCAAAGGCATCGAGATCATCCGCGCGCTCCGCGGCCACACGACGGGCTACGCCGTTCCTCAATACGTCATCGACGCCCCCGGCGGCGGAGGAAAAGTGCCGATCAATCCCGACTACGTCGAAAAAATCACCGACGAGGAGGTGATTTTTCGCAACTACGAGGGCCGCCAGTTCCGCTACCCTCTGACGAACACGCCGCTGAAAGAGCCCGCCGAAGGCGAACTCGTGACCGCCGGCAGTTTCGAGCCGGCGATTGTGGATTGAACGGTAGAAGCGGCTTTACGCCGCGATTCCGGGAAAACCATCGCGGCATAAAGCCGCTCCTACAGCCGATTCGCAGCGCCCTCACTTCAGCCCAAACTCCGCGCTCACCGTCACCGTAATCGTCTTCTCCAGCGAAGACGTGTCGTTGTTCCCCTCCCAACTCGTCGCCGTGGAATAGAGCGGGTTCACCTGCACGACACCCATGCGCGCCGAGCGCAGCGACTCCACTTTCCGGCTGCCTTGCGAGGCGATTTGCTCCGCGCGCGTGCGGGCGTCCTTGGTCGCGTCGGCCATCATTTCGACCTTTGCCTGTCCCGCCTTCGTGTAGAGAAACTGCGTCCCCTCCGACACCAGCGCGACGCCCTCCCCCAGCAGTTGCGCGGCCTCGCGGCTCAGGCGCGGCGTGTTTTCCACGTCCGCCGAGCGCACCTCGATGCCCTGCGTGAACTGGTAGCCGATGCGCTTGGTCACGACTTCGTCATCGTCGTTTTTGCCGCGCGCCGTGATTTCGCGAATCTGCACGGGCAGCAGTTCGAATTCCTTCACCGCCTTCGCCCGCAAAAATCCTTCCACCACGACCAGCGCGGCCTTCAGCTTTTCGTTTGCCCCGCCCAGCGACTCATCCTCCACCGCGAAACGGCTGCGCCAGATGACGAGATCGGAGCGCACATTCTTGCGCGCCGAGCCCGTGACTCCGATCACCTGCGATTCGTGGATATGAACCCAGGCGCGCGCCAAAACGAGCGAGGCGAAGGCAATGCCGGCGGCGAGCAAAAGGCCTGCGAGCAAGCCGAAGAGATGAGGGCGGGAAGTAGTGTCCATGGAGAAAAAAATTGTGCGGAAAAGCACTCGGGCCGCGTGTCATGCGAGTCCAACGGAAGTCATTCACAATTTTCTATTATTTATTAAACAACATCTTAACTCATATCTGTTTTTAATTAAAAAATCTTCCTCATTTTTTTGAGCGTTTCGTCGCAAGGCGCATCTATCTCCGCGTAGTCAGCACTGTCCTTGGTAAGACAGTGATTGTTTGTAGTTCTTACGGTTTGCTTGGTGTTAGGTCACACGGGCCGCTCCCTCACAGGAGCGGCTC